>NZ_FRXO01000013.1 GCF_900148505.1 Pseudoxanthobacter soli DSM 19599
GAGGAATCCGCCCGCATGGCCCGCGAGGCCGCCGACCATGCCGGCGACACCGCCGCCAAGATGCAGACCCTCTCCGCCGCCGCCGGCGACATCGGCGCCGTCGTCGATCTCATCAGCGCCATCGCCCAGCAGACCAACCTGCTCGCCCTCAACGCCACCATCGAGGCGGCGCGGGCCGGCGATGCCGGAAAGGGCTTCGCCGTGGTCGCCGCCGAGGTCAAGAGCCTCGCCGAGCAGACCGGAAAGGCCACCCAGCAGATCGCCGGCCAGATCGCCCGCATCCAGGCCTCCACCGGCGAATCCGTCGAGGCCATGGCCGCCATCAACCGCCGCATCGACGACATCAACGGCGTCACCACGCTCATCGCCGCCGCCGTCGAGCAGCAGATGGCCACCACCGCCGAGATCGCCGGCAACGTCCAGCAGGCCGCCATCGGCACCCGCCAGGTCACCCATAACATCGAGGGTGTCGCCACCGCCGCCGACGAATCCGGCGCCGCCGCCGCAGAGGTCCTTGCCTCCGCGGGCGAACTCTCAAGACAATCCGAGCGCCTCTCCCACGAGGTCGCGACCTTCCTCTCCACAATCAGAGCCGCATGATCTGATCGCGGGGCGAACCCCGCCGGCGGGAGGCTCTTCGCCCGGATGTCGCCTTGCGCGCATCCGGGCGCTCTTGTTCTCGGGCCGGGTGGAAGGGCACACTCGCGCGTGAAAGCAGGGAGGGACGAGCGTGCAGTGGTCGGTCGGGTCTGAAACCGGCGTCCTCAGGGACGTGCTGTTGTGCGCGCCGGAGCATTACCGGTGGATTCCCACCAACTCGATCGCGCGCGAAACGCTGGCCGGCGAACGCCGCATCGATCTCGCGCGCCTCGGCGCGCAATATCGGGAACTTGAGAGCGCGCTCGATTCCGCTGGCGTAACCCGCCACTATGTCGAGCTGGAAGGGCACCTGCCCTATCAAGTCTACACGCGCGATTCGAGCCAGACCACGCCGTGGGGACCGGTGCTGACGACGCTCGCCATGCCCCAGCGGCGCGGTGAATACGCCGCCATCCTGAAATTCCACGGGGCGACAGGCTTCTGGAACGTCGGCAGCATCGGCACCGTTGAGGGCGGAGACATCCACATCATCCGTGATGGCCTTTTGCTCGTCGGCCATTCCGGTGGACGGACCGACCGGACAGGTGCGGCGCAGTTCGCCGGCTGGTTCGCCGACAAGGGCTGGGAGACCCGGCTCGAAGCCTTCCCGGACCACTTCCTGCATCTCGACGTGCTGTTCTGCATGGCGGCCGACGGGCTGGCGGTCGCCTGCATCGAGGTGCTCGGCGACGACTTCGAGAGCTGGCTCAAGGATCATGGCATCCGGATCGTGGAGGCGACCTATCGCGAGGTGATGGCGATGAGCTGCAACCTGCTCGCGCTCGGTGGCGACCGGGTGATCTCGCCGCGCCACAGTGCGCGCATCAATGCCGCGCTGCGGGCCGAGGGCATCACGGTGTTCGATCCCGAACTCGATCTGTTCGCCGCCGGCGGCGGCAGCGTCCACTGCATGACGATGCCACTGAGACGGGACGCCATCTGAGCGGTGGATGAGACGATGGAATTAGGCACAAAGACGAACCCGAACTGAGGCAAAGCAAAGCGCCCGGAGCGGAACCGTCCCTATTCTGCCCCGACCGCGCGGGGGGTGCCGCGCGGAAGGGACTGAAATGCGGGGCTGTGCCTATGTCGTACAACAATCTTCCGATGATCTGGAAAGTGACCTGCCTGCTGATCGCGCTCGGCATCGTCAGCATCGGCGGGGGCATCTATGCCAGATCCGAGCTGATCGAGATCGATGCGCGTTACAACGAGATCATTCGCGGGCCGCAGCCGGCGACGCTTGAAATGGCCCGCGCGATGCGCGCGGTCATCGTGTCGCTGAACGACGTCTATGTCGCGATCGCATCGGACGCGGAGGGCGGGACGTCCGAGGACCTCGCCCTGCAGCAGAAGCACATGGCGTCCACCTACGAGCACATCGCGGAGGCGGCCAGGCTCGCGCCGGCCTATGCGTCGCGAATCGAGGATGTCGGCCGGAAGCTGAAGGCGGCCGTGGACGCATCCTGCTCCGGCACGCTGAATGCCGCACGGCAGAACGACAGCGGCGCGGCATCGGCCCGGATGGCGGGCGAGTGCCGGCCTGCCGTCGATGCGGTCATCGCCGAAGCGGTGACCCTGGACGACGGCATCTTCGACGATGCCGTGCGCATGAGCGACGAGGCCGCCGCCCGGGTGCGCACACTGACCGTGATGCTCGTGGGCGGGATCGCGGTGGCGACACTCGCCGTGATCGGGCTGGCGATCGTGCTGGTCCGTCGGGACATCGTCCGCCCGATCAACGCCGCCATCCGCAACATGGAAGCGATGGCCGGTGGCGATCTGGAACACAGCGAACTCGCCGAGGCCGTGCGGCGCAAGGACGAGATCGGGGCGCTTGCCCGCGCCCTCGAAATGCTGCGCGAGCAGCTTGAAGCCGGTGAGCACGCCCGCCGGGAACAGGCAAAGCGGGAAGAGGCGGAGAACCACCGGCTGAAACTGCGCGAGAGCCTGGCCGAGACGTTCGTCTTCCGGATGCGGGACCTGTCGGCGAGCTTCGCCCAGTCGTCCAACGACGTGGCGGGATCCGCGCGCGACCTGTCGGCCACCGCGGAAGAGACCTCACGGCAGGCCCAGGCGGTCGCGGCCGCCACCGAGCAGGCGGCAAGCAGCGTGCAGACGGTGGCATCCGCGTCGGAGGAACTCGCGACCTCGGTCCACGAAATCACGCAGCAGGTCAGTCACGCGGCGAGCGTGGCGGACCTCGCGTTCCGGGAGGCCGCCGCCTCCAACGACAGGATCGCCGAGCTTTCGCAGGTGGCGACGGCGATCGGCAACGTGATCTCGCTCATCAAGGGTATCGCCGATCAGACCAACCTGCTCGCCCTCAACGCCACGATCGAATCCGCCCGCGCGGGCGAGGCCGGCAGGGGCTTCGCCGTGGTCGCCTCGGAAGTGAAGCAGCTCGCCAGCCAGACGGGCCGGGCAACGGAGGAAATCGCCGCCAAGATCGCGGAGATCCAGACCGCCACCCAAGGCACCGTCTCGTCGATGACCGAGATCATCCGCGTCGTCGGCGACATCAAGCAGATTTCCTCCACCATCGCGAGCGCGGTCGAACAGCAGGGTGCAGCGACCCAGGAGATCGCGCAGAACTGCCAGCACGCCGCCGTCGGCGCGCAGCAGGTGACCGTCAATATCGGCAGCGTCGGCGAAGCCGCGGAACTGACCGGATCCGCATCCGCCCAGTTGCTCTCCCTCTCCGTCGGGCTGTCGGACCAGGCGACCGACCTGCGTCAGGTCGTGGAGCGGTTCGTGAGCGATCTCGCCGCCGCGTGACGCGCGAAGCCCCGCATAGGCCGGGCGTCGAGCCCTGCCTATGCGGGGCCTTGTCGTGTCGACAGCAGAAGATCAACCCAGATGGCAGCCGGCCTTGCGCCGGCCTGCCAGATAATCCCGCACGATGGCATCGAGACGTGCCCGGCCGAAGCTCGGGAAATGGCCGCCATGAACGGTCTCGACGGGAAGCCGCAGCAGCCGCTCCAGAGACGCGACATAGTCGTCCGGGTTGGAGTGATAGGCATCGTCGATCAACGGCCCGTCATAGACGATATCGCCGGCAAGCAGCGTGGCGGTTTTCGCCTCCCAGAGCGCTATCCCACCGGGTGAATGGCCCGGCGTGTGAATGACCTCGAACGCCCGGTCGCCGAGGTCGAGGATATCGCCGTCCTGGAGCAGATGGCCGGCCGGTGCGGCGGTCACGCGGTAGCCCGCGGTGTCCCAACCCTCCGGCAAGGCGTCGAACATGTCCTCGGTGGCATAGCGATCGGCGACCGTGAGAGCGGGCCGCGGATCAGCGAGAATCGCCGCTTCGGCACAATGCACGCAGCGGTCGGCGAACTCGTGATGCCCGCCGATGTGATCGAAATGGGTGTGGCTCGCCACGCACAGGATCGGCCGACCGGTCAAAAGCGCAACGTGGCGCCGCAGCGGCACCGCACCGAGACCGGTATCGAGCAGCAGGTCGCGGTCCCGCCCGCGGACATGCCACATGTTGCAGCGATAGAACGGCTTGATCCAGGGTTCGTGGATCAGCGTGATGCCGTCCGCCTGCAACCGGGTCTCGTACCAACGGCTGGGCTCGATGACGGCAAGTTGCACCATGGCCCTTCGACTCCCCGCGCGTGCCACGCCGCGTTGATCAGCGTGCCCTTGATTATCCTTTGCCGTGGCGCGACACTCGCCGTCAAACACAACAGCGACAAACGCTGGCGGGAGGAGCACGGCCGTGAGGCAAGCGCAAGCCGCCCACATCGACGAACTCGTGCGCGTCGCCATCGGCGAGCGGACAGCACGGGACGCGATCATCCATGCCTCCTGGCGCCGATGCGTCGACGAGCACAAGCTCGACCCGGAGGTGCTGCGCGAGGCGAGGATCCTGACGGAAGGCCGGCTGCGCGAACATCGCGACGCGCTCGACGACTTCCTGCATACCGCCCGCTTCGGGCTGGAGATGCTCTACCGGCAGATCTCCGGCCTCGGCTACGTGCTGCTTTTGACCGACGCCAAGGGCGTCACAGTCGACTTCATCGGCGACCTGACCTTCAACAACATGCTGCGGCAAGCGGGGCTCTATCTCGGCGCGATGTGGAGCGAACCGCAGATGGGCACCTGCGCGGTCGGCACCTGCATCGCCACCGGTGAGGCGCTCACGGTGCATCTGACCGATCACTTCGACGCAACGCATATTCCGCTGACCTGCACCGCCGCACCGGTGTTCGACCCGACGGGAGAACTCGCCGCCGTGCTCGACATCTCGGCGCTGAAGTCGCCTGAGCCGAAGCAGAGCCAGTTTCTGGCGTTGCAGCTGGTAAAGTCGTTCGCCCACAAGATCGAGATCGCCCACCTCCTCAACCGCTTCCGCCGCGACTGGATCCTGAAGCTTTCGGCATCGCTCGAATTCGCCGACATCGACCCGGACTATGTGCTGGCGGTCGATGCGGGCGGCCGGATCATCGGCTTCAACAACCGTGCGCGGCAATTGATCGGCCGCGAACCCGTGGCGGGGCCGGAAGGACGCCCGCCCGCGCGCCGGAATGCCTCTCTGCTCGGCCGCCGGCTCGACGAAGTGTTCGATTTCAGCGCGGACGACCTGCCGCGCTTCACGCACTCGCAGCCGACGACCGAACGGGTGGTGAGGCTCGCCGCGAGCGGAACCATGCTCTTTGCCGAGGCCCTGCCACCCCCGCCGCCAGTGCAGCGACAGTCCGCTGCGCCGCCGAGCCTGCCGCCGCCGCTTCGCGAGCTGTGCGGCGGCGACACGGCGATGCGCGATGTCGTCGGCCGCGCCGCGAAGCTCGTCAACGCGCAGATGAGCCTGCTGATCCACGGCGAGACCGGCACCGGCAAGGAGCACCTCGCCAAGGCGCTCCACGCGGCGGGCGCCCGCGCGGGCAAGCCCTTCGTCGCGGTGAACTGCGCGGCGTTGCCGGATACGCTGATCGAGGCCGAGCTGTTCGGCTACGAGCCCGGCGCGTTCACCGGTGCCTCCGCGAAGGGGCGCCGCGGGCTTGTGCTGGAGGCCGACGGCGGCACCCTGTTCCTGGACGAGATCGGCGACATGCCGCTCGCCTCGCAGACGCGCCTGCTGCGCGTGCTCGCCGAACGGGAGGTGCTGCCGGTCGGCCGGACCCGGCCCGTGCCGGTCAATATCCGCGTGATCGCCGCCACCCACCGCGATCTGGTGGAAGAAGTGAAGGCCGGCCGCTTCCGCGACGACCTCTATTTCCGCCTGAACGGCGCGGTGCTGACCCTACCGCCCCTGCGCCAGCGCGCTGACCTCGAATGGCTGATCGGGCGGCTGCTCGCCGCAAGCCATGCGGGCGAAGGCGGCAGGGAGCCGCCGAAGCCGCTGTCGCAGACGGCGCTGAACGCCCTGAAAGCCTATGCCTGGCCGGGCAACATCCGGGAACTCGTCAACGCCCTCGATTATGCGTGCGCCGTCGCAGGCGGGCCCGTCATCGACCTTGGCGACCTGCCCGAGCACATCGCCATGGCCGCGGATGCCGATGGCTGGCTTCAGCCGGGTCCGCACGCGGCCCCCGCGCGGCCGGAGGTGCACCCCTTCTCCGTCGCGGCACGGGACGGCGACCCGGCGCAGCAGTTGCAGGCGGTGCTGCGGACCCATCACTGGAACGTCTCGGCGGCCGCACGCGCCCTCAACGTCGATCGCACCACCATTCATCGCCAGATGCGCCGCTTCGGCATCGTGCCGCCGAACAGGCGCAACTGACGAAAGTGCGGCGTCGCCTCGCCACACCTGTTGCACGCTACGCCACAGGTGCGGCGCCGCGGTTGCGGACCACCGCCCGTGACCTGGTGCTTTTCTAATTCAAGAACAAGGGCTTAGAAATATAGCCCATCTGGCATCGTGCTTGCTCTCCTTCTTTGGCAACAAGAACAACGAAGGAGGAAGCCGATGTCGCCGCTGGTGGGCATCATCGCCAATCCGGTTTCCGCGCGCGACATCCGCCGCGTCGTCGCCAACGCGTCCAGCCTGCAGCTCGCCGACAGGGCCAATATCGTGCTCCGAGCTCTGGCGGCGCTTTGCGCCACCGGGATCGAGCACGTCGTGATGATGCCGGATGCCGGCGGCATCCGCGGTCACGTCGTGCGCGGGCTCGACCGCTCCGCGCACCTGGGCGAGGGCCGCTTTCCGCGCGTCTCGTTCCTCGACATGAAGCCCGCCGGAACCGTAGACGACACGCGCCGCGCCGCGCGCATGATGGCGGCATCGGGTGTCGCGGCGATCATCGTGCTCGGCGGCGACGGCACCCATCGCGCCGTCGTGGCGGAATGCGGCGACGTACCCGTCGCCGGCATCTCGACCGGAACCAACAACGCATTTCCCGAGCACCGCGAGCCGACGATCACCGGCCTCGCGACGGGTCTCGCCGTTTCGGGGCGGGTGCCGAAGGCGATCGCCTTCATGGCCAACAAGCTCATCGAGGTCCGCACCGACGACGCCCCGCCGGAAGTGGCGCTGGTGGACGTCGCGTTCGTGACCGACCGCTGGGTGGGCGCGCGCGCACTGTGGCGCACGGCGACGTTCCGCGAGCTGTTCGTCACCTTCGCCGACCCGGAGGTGATCGGAATGGCGTCCATCGCCGGGCTGATCGAACCGATCGGCCGGACCGAACCGGGCGGCATGATGGTGCGGCTGTGCCCGGCCGATCTTGCGCCGATGGAGGTTCGAGCACCGATCGCCCCTGGCCTGATCGAGCCGATCGGCATCGAGGACTGGCGACGGATGCCGGCGGGCGTGCCGTTCGCCCCCAGCCTGCCGGCCGGCGCCATCGCGCTCGACGGTGAGCGCGAGCTGTTCTTCGACGCCCACCAGACCGTTTCCGTCGTTCTCCACGACAACGCGTTCCGAACCGTCGACGTCGCGTCGGTGATGCGGTTCGCCGCGGCGCGGGGGCTGATGCGCACCGGTCACCCGGCGGAGGCGGCCTGCTGACGCGACCGCGAGGGACACTGGCTCTTCAAGATAAATCCCATCAAAACAACAAGGAGGAAACGATGACCAACAATCCCTTCCCGCTTTCCGAGGCGGAACTGGCGCAGGCCTATCGCACCATGCGGACCATCCGCGAGTTCGAGGAGCGGCTGCATGTCGAATTCGCCCGCGGCGACATTCCCGGCTTCGTACACCTCTATGCCGGCGAGGAGGCCTGCGCGACCGGCATCATGATGCATCTGAACGATGTCGACCGCATCGCCTCCACCCACCGCGGCCATGGTCACTGCATCGCCAAGGGCGTCGATGTCCACGAGATGATGGCCGAGATCTACGGCAAGTCGAACGGCTCGTGCCGCGGCAAGGGCGGCTCGATGCACATCGCCGATCTCTCCAAGGGCATGATGGGGGCGAACGGCATTCTCGGCGCCGGCGCGCCGCTGATCTGCGGCGCGGGGCTTGCGGCGAAGTTCCGCGGCGACGGCGGCGTCGGCATCACCTTCTTCGGCGACGGCGCCGCCAACCAGGGCACCGTGCTGGAAAGCATGAACCTCGCCGCGATCTGGAACCTGCCGGTGATCTTCGTGGTGGAGAACAACGGCTACGCGGAATCGACTTCCGTCGAATATGCGACGGCCGTCGATTCCTATGTCGACCGGGCGACCGGCTTCGGCCTGCCGGGCGTGACCGTCGACGGCACCGACTTCTTCGCGGTGCACGAGGCGGCCGGCGAGATGATCCGGCGCGCGCGCGAGGGCGGCGGCCCGGCCCTGCTCGAATGCAAGACGGTGCGCTTCTTCGGCCATTTCGAGGGCGACGCCCAGACCTACAAGGCGAAGGGCGAGAACGACGCCAACCGCGCCAGCCGCGACTGCCTGAAGCTGTTCGCGGAGCGCGTGTCGTCCGCGGGCGTGCTCTCCGACGCCGATCTGGCGCTGATCGACCGGGAGGTCGCGCAACTGATCGACGATGCGGTGGAAAGCGCCAAGGGCGCCAGCCTGCCGACGCCGCGCGAACTCACCACCGACGTCTACGTCGCCTACTGACGCCGCCAGAACAAGACAACCGGAGGAAACCATCATGGCCCGCAAGCTCAGCTACAAGCTGGCGATCAACGAGGCGCTCGACCTCGAAATGCGCCGCGACCCGACCGTGATCCTCATGGGCGAGGACATCGTCGGCGGCGCCGGCGCGCCCGGCGAGACGGATGCGTGGGGCGGCGTGCTCGGCGTGACCAAGGGGCTCAACGCGAAGCACCCCGGCCGCCTGCTCGACACGCCGCTGTCTGAATCGGCCTATATCGGCGCGGCCATCGGCGCGGCGGCCTGCGGCATGCGCCCGGTCGCGGAGCTGATGTTCCTGGACTTCATGGGCGTCTGCTTCGACCAGATCCTGAACCAGGCGGCCAAGTTCCGCTACATGTTCGGCGGCAAAGCCCGCACGCCGGTGGTGATCCGCGCCATGGTCGGCGCCGGCTTCAGGGCCGCCGCGCAGCATTCGCAGATGCTGACGCCGATGTTCACCCACGTCCCGGGGCTGAAGGTCGTCTGCCCCTCCAACGCGTATGACGCCAAGGGACTGCTGATCCAGTCGATCCGCGACGACGATCCCGTGATCTTCTGCGAGCACAAGAACCTCTACGGCCACGAGACCGACGTGCCGGCCGAGTCCTACGCCATCCCGTTCGGCGAGGCGAACGTGGTGCGCGAAGGCAAGGACGTCACGATCGTCGCCTACGGCCTGATGGTGCATCGCGCGCTCGACGCAGCGGAGAAGCTCGCCAAGGAGAAGCGGATCGAGGCCGAGGTGATCGACCTGCGGACGCTGTCGCCCATCGACTGGGACACCGTGATCGAGAGCGTGGAGGGAACCGGCCGGCTCGTCGTTGTGGACGAGGCCAACCCGCGGTGTTCCATCGCCTGCGACGTGGCCGCGACCGTGGCGCAGCAGGCCTTCTCGGCGCTCAAGGCCGCGCCGCAGATGGTGACGGCGCCCCACACGCCGGTGCCGTTCTCGCCGGCCCTCGAAGACCTCTACATCCCCTCCGCCGACATCATCGCCGCTGCCGTGGCGAAAACTGTCGTGCGCGAACACGCCTGATCGGAAGCAGACCATGAACGAGCGTATCAAGCCCATCGTCATGCCGAAGTGGGGCCTGTCGATGTCGGAAGGCAAGGTCACCGGCTGGCTGAAGAAGCCGGGGGCGCGGATCGCCGTCGGCGACGAAATCGTCGAGGTGGAGACGGACAAGATCGCGGGCGTGGTGGAAGCCGGGGATGCGGGGCAGCTGCGCCGCATTCTCGGCGAGCCGAACACCGTCTACCCGGTGAAGGCGCTGATCGGCGTCGTCGCGGACGAGGACGTGCCGGACGACGAGATCGACGCCTTCGTCGCCGGCTACGTCACCCCCGCCGAGGACGACGAGGGCGGCGAGGAGGCCGGCCCGCGCTACGAGTTCGCGGAAACGCCCGCAGGCCGCATCCGCTACGCACGCAAGGGCGACGGCGCGGAGACGGTCATCCTGATCCACGGCTTCGGCGGCGATCTCGACAACTGGCTGTTCAACATCGACGCGCTCGCCGGGAAGGCCACCGTCTATGCGCTCGACCTGCCCGGTCATGGCCAGTCCGACAAGACCGTGAAGACGCCGGATCTCGGCGGCCTGTCCCAGGCACTCGTCGGCTTCATGGACACGGTGGGCATCGCGAACGCCCATCTCGTCGGCCACTCCATGGGCGGCGCCATCGCGATCCGAACCGCGCTCGACCATCCGGAGCGGGTTCGCTCGCTGACGCTGATCGGCTCGGCCGGACTCGGAGAGGAGATCGACGGTGACTATGTCGCCGGGTTCGCTCAGGCGAACTCGCGGCGCGACCTGAAGCCGCTGCTGGAGCGGCTGTTCGAGGACCCGGGCCTCGTCAGCCGCCAGCTCGTCGACGATGTGCTGAAATATAAGCGCCTCGACGGCGTCGAAACCGCCCTTGCCGCCATCTCCGGGGCCGTGTTTCCGAACGGGCGGCAGGCCGAGGTGCTGTCGGCCCGGCTGAAGGATGGACCGTCGACGCTGGTGATCTGGGGCGCCGGCGACCGCATCATTCCCGCGGCCCATGCAGGCGTCCTCGGGCCTGCTGCGAAGGCGGAGGTAATCGAAGGTGCCGGGCACATGGTTCAGATGGAGAAGGCGAACCGGGTGAACGAACTGATCCTCGGCCACATCGCGGGCTGATCGCGGCGCCAGATCAGGTACCCGACACGCGGGCTCCGCACCTTCGGGCGCGGGGCCCTTTTTTCGTGCGGACCCGCGCGGACGAAGCCCCCGTGCCCCTTCCGAGCGGCCGCTTCCCGCCCGCCCCGGCACGATCGCGGAAATCGCCACGTTTCCGCCGTTGACATCTGGCTTCAATCGCCCGATAGCCGAACGACAGCATCAAATGGATCTGCGGTGTGCTGGCCTCGCCAACGCTCGCCTCCGCGCCGCACGTCCTTTCTGCCGATCCGACGTGAAGTGCCAATATTGTGCATCTGCAATAATTCAAGACTCCGTCATTGCTCATGCGAACAAGATGACACTGATAAAGACGCTCAACCGCTAGGATTACGAGTGTAGATTATGAGTGACCCGCTCAAGACCCCGATCAGCATCACTCGGACCGAGACGCCGCATGCGCGGCCGGCCGACAATGCACTTTCGTTCGGCAAGGTCTTCACCGACCACATGTTCATCATGAACTACAATGCGGACAAGGGTTGGCATGACCCCCGCGTGGTGCCCTACGGGAAGCTCAGCCTCGACCCAGCGACGTCGGTGCTGCATTACGGCCAGGCGATCTTCGACGGCCTGAAGGCCTTCCGCGGCGCCGACGGCAAGATTCGTCTTTTCCGCGCGCAGCGCCACGCCGAGCGTCTGAACAAGTCGTGTGCGGCGCTCTGCATCCCCACTCTCGACGTCGATCTCGTCCGCCGCTCGTTCGAGGCCATCGTCGGCGTCGACAATGAATGGGTTCCGTCCGCACCGGGCACGTCGCTCTATGTCCGGCCGACGATCATCGCCACCGACGTCGCCCTCGGCGTGCATCCGGCGACCAACTATATCTACTTCGTGATCTGCTCGCCGGTCGGCGCCTACTACAAGGAAGGCGTCAAGCCGGTGCGCATCCTTGCGTCGGACAAGTACGTCCGCGCGGTGAAGGGCGGCCTCGGCGAGGCGAAGACGGCGGCGAACTATGCCGCCTCGCTTTCCGGCCAGCAGGAAGCCGAGGACAAGGGCTACACTCAGGTCCTCTGGCTCGACGGCGTCGAGCGGAAATATATCGACGAAGTCGGCACCATGAACATCTGGATGCTCATCGGGGACGAGGTGGTCACTCCGCCGCTCGAGGGAACGATCCTCGACGGCGTCACGCGCAACTCCGTCATGACGCTCCTCAACGACTGGGGCTACACGGTGTCCGAGCGCCGCATCACCATCGACGAAGTGATGCAGGCGGGCCATGACGGCACGCTGCGCGAGATGTGGGGCACGGGCACCGCAGCCGTCGTCTCGCCGGTCGGCGAACTCGGCTACAAGGACGACAAGGTCTTCATCGGCAACGGCGGGACCGGCGCGCTGACCCAGCGGCTCTACGACCACATCACCGGCATCCAGTATGGCCGGGAGGCCGACACCCACGGCTGGACGAGCGTGGTGGACGTTCCGGCGGCCGCCGAGAAGCAGATCGCCTGATTTCAGGCGGGCAGACGCGGGCCGGCGGCTCTTGGCCGCCGGATTCCGGTCTCGGACAGTCCGCCGTGGCGGAACCGGTCGGGACGGCAGGCATGCTTACGCTCTCGAACGCAGTGCGGCTTCCGCGGACTGCGTTCGAGAGCATATCCCGTTCAGATCGAACCGATCTGAACGACAACGATATGCGCAAGCCATTGAATCTGGGGCGATTTCTTCTCGATCGGATGATTCCATCCGATCGGTAAGCTCTCTAGATGAGCATGCCGCCCGATACCTCGATGCGCTGGGCATTGACCCAGCGATTGTCTTCCGAAAGCAGGGACGCGATCATCGGGCCGACATCTTCGGGTACGCCGGCGCGGCCGAGCGCCGTCGCCTCGGCGACACGCGCATTGATATCGGGATTGTCGCGCACCATGCCGCCGCTGAAATCGGTGGCGATGGCACCCGGTGCGACCACATTGGCGGTGATCCGCCTCGGCCCCAGCTCCTTCGCCATATAACGGGTCAGCACCTCCACAGCCCCCTTCATCGAGGCGTAGGAAGCGCTGCCGGGGAAGGCGAACCGGGTCAGACCGGACGAGACATTGACGATGCGCCCCCCATCGTTGATGAGCGGCAGCAGCTTCTGGGTCAGGAAGAACACGCCCTTGAAGTGGACATTGTAGAGCATGTCCAGTTCCGCCTCCGTCGTCTGCTCGATGCCGTTGTGATGCGAGGTGCCGGCATTGTTGACGAGATAGTCGAAGCGTTCTGCTCCGAGCCTGGAAAGCGCCTGCCTCACCTCCTGCACGAAGCCATCGAAACGCCCCGTGTCGCCAGTATCGAGTTGCAACGCCACCGCTTCGGCGCCGGCTTCGGCAACCGCACCGATGACCTTCTCGGCTTCTGCCCGATTGGAATTGTAGGTAAAGATCGAGGCCACGCCGCGGGCGGCGAGATTGAGCACCGTGCTGCGGCCCAATCCGCGACTGCCGCCCGTGATGATCGCGACTTTTCGCTTTGATCCGAAAGAGGTTTCCGTCGACATATGCGGGTTCCTTGCTGGAGCGATGTGGGCATCATAGAAGCCGCCTGCCTGCGACTTGAATGCCGGAACCCCGCAGATTCTTGCCTATTCCTGCTCGCCAGCCTATCGTGATGGATCGCCCGCGGCAAAAGAACGACATGGCGAGGCGACATGGCAGAACCACATGGCAAACGGACTGGCTGAGGCGCTGACCCACTATACCGACCGGCAGGTCGGGCAGAGCCCGTTCATCACCGCCATCGAGGGGCTGACCATCCTGCGCTCGGACCACGAGCGGGCGCCGACGCACACCATCATCAGACCTGCGCTTTGCGTCGTCGCGCAGGGCGAGAAGTGGTCGACGTTCGGCAAGCAGCGCTTCGAATACAAGGCCGGGCAGGCGCTGGTGGTCGGCATCGAGATGCCGTCTGTCGGCCGGATCGTCGCGGCAAGCCCGCGCGAACCCTTCCTCGGTGCGGTGATCGAATTCACCCCTGCGATCATGCGCGATGTGATGGAGCACATGGACGCGCCGCTCAAAACCAGCGGGACGGTCGGCCGCGGCGTGTTCGTGACGGACTTCGAAGGGCCACTGGCAGATTGCGTGTTGCGGCTGATCCGCCTGCTCGACACGCCGGATGCGATCCCGGCGCTCCATCCCCTGATCACGCGCGAGATTTGCTACTGGCTGCTGGCGGGGCCGCGCGGCGGCGATATCGCCGGGATGACGCTGGCGAACAGCTATGCCCAGCGCGTGATCGGCGCCATCCACTGCCTGCGTGCGCGCTTCACGGAAGCGATCCGGATCGACGAGCTGGCCGCGATCGCACAGATGAGCCCGTCGGCCTTCCACCGCCAGTTCAAGGCGCTGACATCCATCACCCCGCTGCAATATCAGAAGCAGCTTCGTCTGCTGGAGGCACGGCGCCTGATCGTTTCGAAGGACGTCAACGTAGAGACGGCGGCGTTCGAGGTCGGCTACGAAAGTCCCTCGCAGTTCAGCCGCGAATATTCCCGCATGTTTGGCGCGCCGCCCAGGCGCGACATCAGGAAATTGGGAGCCCCCCCGGCATTGGCTTAGAGCATATCCCGTTCAGATTGAACAGATCTGAACGATAAGGATATGCTCAAGCTTCTGAATCTGGAGCGATTTCTTGTCGATCTGATGATTCCATCAGATCGGAAAGCGCTCTAGGCGGCCTCACCTCAAGGCCGTCATCAATGAAGTCGCTGCTTCATCAGCCACCTGCGGAGGCGGCACTCCTGGTTTCCAGCGCCCGCACGAGGCTGTGCATCGCCCGGTTTACTGGCGTCGGCACGCCGAACTCCAGACCCTTGCGGACGATGTAGCCGTTGAGGTGATCGATCTCGGTGCGGCGTCCTCGCGCCAGATCCTGTGCGGTGGAGGAGCGCTGGCCAGGCATCGCCACGCCGACATCAAGCACCGTCGTCCAGATGTCGGCGGGCAACGGGACGCCCAGGCGCAGGGCGACCGCCGTGCATTCCTGCACCGCATCCTGCATGACCTCCTGAAGGCCGGGCACCGGCAGGAGTTCGCCATAGGCCTGCCCCGTAATCGCCGACACCGCATTGTAGGCACAGTTGACGATCAGCTTGGTCCAGAGAGCCGTGAGTGCGTCCGCGGAGACGCGCGCGGGAATGCCCGCCTCCGTCAAGCGGGCCGCCAGCCCTTCGCTCGCCCCGGACGGCCCGACGACGAGGTCACCGCGCCCGTGGTGGCGAACGTGACCCGGTCCGGCCATCTCCGCGGCCACATAGACCACGACCGGCACCACCTCGCGACCGAGCACCGCCTGGAGCCGCTCGGCATTGTCCACACCGTTCTGCAGGCTCCAGACCGCGCATTCCGGTGCGAGATGAGGGGCCATCTGGCGACCGGCTTCCTCGGTGTCATTCGACTTCACGCAGACGAGCACCAGATCCGCGCCCGCCACGCCGGCCGGGGCTTCCGTGGCGGCGACCGGAACCGTGTGACGGCGGCCACCCATATCCAGCAGAAGGCCACGGTGGCCGATCGCCTCGACATGGCCGAGCCGGCCGATCAGCGTCACGTCGTGCCCGGCCCGTGCAAGCAGCGCTCCGAAATAGCAGCCGACGGCACCGGCCCCCATGACTGCGATCTTCATGGCAGCCATCTTCATGGCATTTCCTCCTCGCGATCCCTGCTCACACCCACCGGCCGCACGGGCGATCAGGCGATCAGGCGATCAGGCGATGGCCTTCGCATCTGTCGCGCGACCCTGGAAGCGCGCCGCGACCAGGAACGCGAGTTGGGCGACGATGCCCGCACCCGTCAGGACAACGGCCGACGCAAGGGCGGGGTTGCTGCCGAACCCGACAAGAGACGTGCACAGCGCACCGACCGCCATCTGTGAAAATCCGTAGAGGCCGGACGCGGATCCGATGACGTGCGGATCGACGCTGACGGCTTCCGTCAGAGCCGCAGGCGCGGCGGTGCCGACACCGAGGGTGAAGACGAACATCAGCCCGACAGCGAGCCCCGCGGAGAGATGCCCGGATACGACCGTGACGAGCAGCAGGAGCGCCGCGACCACGCTGATGGCGTTCGCCCCGACCAGCAGGCGCCGGATCGGCATCCGCCCGACGAGCCGGCTGGCGAGCACACTGCCGACCCAGACGCCGAGAATGAGCACCGCGAGGTAGGTGCCGACCTGCCCGGCCGGCCGGTGCAGTTCTTCCACGAAGATGAACGGTGCCGCCGCGATGAACGCATACATCGACGTGGTCGCGCAGCCACCCCCGATCGCAAAGCCGAGGAAGGCAGGCGAGAGCATCAGCCGGCGATAGTTGCGCGCGACCGCGCCGCCGCCGCCGGAGGCCGGTACGGCCGTCTCTGGCAGCAGCCGCCACGTCAGCAGCAGGTTGACGACGCCAAGGCCCGTGAGCACGAGAAAGATGGCGCGCCAGCCGGCGACGCCGGCAAGAAGCGCCCCGGCGAGCGGCGCCATTCCCGGCCCCAGGGTCACCATCAGGTTGAGCAGCGCCAGCCGCCGCGCCGCGTTGTCCGGCCCGGCCGTGTCCCGCACGATCGCACGGCCGAGCACCAGTCCGGCACAACCGCCGAACGCCTGGAGCAGGCGCGCCACGATCAGCACATGGATGTTGCCTGCGAAGGCCGCCGCGAGCCCCGCCAATGCGTAGATCGCGAGCCCGACCATCAAGGTCGGGCGGCGGCCGAACCGGTCCGATACCGGCCCGTAGATCAGTTGGCCGACCGCGAGGCCGAGGATATAGAGGCTGATGGTCAGCTGCATCGAGGACGGACCGACGAACAGGTCCGCGGCGGCCGAGGGAAGCGCCGGAACGAAGATGTGCATCGCGAAGGTGCCGCTGAACGTCAGCAGTGCCACCAGCGCGAGCGGAACATGGGGCGGGCGCACGGCAGGCGCGGGCTGAGCTTCCGCCGGCGCCGTGGACGACGACATGCGGGCGAGCGCCTCCCGGGAGCCGCTCACGTCTGCGAACCCTCCGGCGCGGCGAGAACGTCGCAGACATGCCTCAGCACGCGCATGGTCGTCGCCAGGTCGGCCTGCGACACGCCTGCGAGAGCGTCGTCGCGGACCGTGCGGGCACTTTCCTCGACGTGCCGGACCATCTCCTGCCCCGCCGGGGTCAGCACGACGGTCTTCGCCCTGCGGTCGCCGTCCTGCTCACGCCGCTCGACGAGGCCGGCTTCCTGAAGGGAATCAAGCAGGCGGACAACCGCGGAACTGTCGAGCGAGAGCGAGGCAGCGAGTTCCTTCTGGCGCAGCGTTTCGGGAGTCCGCGCAAGCCGGATCAACGGCAGCCACGTCGCCTCCGTCAGCCCGAACGGCTGAAGGCTGCGATCGACGGCGCGCCGCCACTGCCGGGCGGCCAATGCCAGCAGCGGGCCGAACCTGCTTGGTGAGCAATCGCTGTCCGACATCATGGCGCCATTTTCGATGATAGGTCATTAGATGACATATCATTTAATTCGCCGACGCGAAGAATGCAATCGCGATGGGTTTCGGGAGAGCCGCCGGCCCCGTCCGGATTGACAGCGTCATGGGTACGCTGTAATGAGTAAGCACTCAGTCTTTAAATGTCAGGATCGAAGCGCTCATGGCGCGTCTCAAAAGCGACGATCGGCGCAGTGCGATTCTCTCCGCGACGGTGGAGCTCGTCGCGCAACAGGGGACGGGCGCCAGCACCGCCAGCATCGCCAAGAGCGCGGGAGTCGCCGAAGGCTCGATCTTCACCTATTTCGAGACCAAGGACGATCTCCTCAACCAGATCTACCTCGATCTCAAACGAGACCTGATCAACGCCATCCTGTCCGGCTTCCCCGAGCGCGGCGATCTGAAGGCGCGGGCGCATCACGTCTGGCAGGGCTATGTCGCCTGGGGCGTTTCCAACCCATCCAAGCGCAAGGCCATGGCGCAACTGAGCGTTTCCGAGCGCATCTCCGCTGGCAACAAGGCGCGGGGACTGGCGATGTTCGCCGAAGTCACCATCATCCTGTCGGAATGCGTTACGCGCCCCGCCGTACGGACCATGCCCGCCTCCTATCCGGGCAGCGTGTTCGCCGCCATCGCAGACGCGACGATGGACGCCATCATCACCGATCCCTCTCGCTCGGCCGAGTACAGCGTGGCCGGGTTTGAGGCCCTATGGAACGCCGTTCACGAGTGAACGGTTTTTTATTTACCCCCATTATGAGTGATTGCTCATTCATAGAACTGATGGAGTTCCGATATGACCGATCCTGCATCCAAGATCTGGCTCGTCACCGGCAGCGCGGCCGGTCTCGGCCGCGACATCGCCGAAGCCGCCTTGAAGGCCGGCAACATGGTGGTCGCAACCGCGCGCGATCCCGACAGGCTGGCGGACCTCGCGACATCGCATGGCAACCGCGTGCTCCCTCTCGCCCTCGACGTCACCGATAGCGCCGCCGCCGAGGCCACGGTCGAAGCCGCCATCGAAAGGTTCGGACGCATCGACGTCCTCGTGAACAACGCCGGATACGGCCATCTCGCCCCGTTCGAGCAGATGAACGCGGCGGACTTCCGCGATCAGATCGAAACCAACTTCTTCGGCGTGGTGAATCTGAGCCGTGCCGTCCTGCCGACGATGCGACGGCAGCGTTCGGGTCACATCATCCAGATTTCCTCGGTCGGTGGCCGCATGAGCACGCCCGGCCTGTCGGCCTATCAGGCGGCGAAATGGGCTGTCGGCGGCTTCAGCGAGTCGCTCGCGCAGGAGGTGGCATCGATCGGGATCAAGGTCTGCACGCTGGAACCCGGCGGCATGCGGACGAACTGGGCCGTCCGCGCGCGGCACAGCGATCCGGTCGAGCCCCTTCCCGACTACAAGCCTGCGTTCGACGCCCTGAAGGCGCTTCTGGATCCGATGATCGGCAACGAGGCCGGCGATCCCGCACGGGTCGCCCAGGTGGTGCTTGCCATCGCCAATCACCCGAAGCCGCCGCTGCACCTCCTGCTCGGCAGCGACGCACTTCACTATTTCGGCCGTGTCGAGGCTGCCCGGATCGCTTCCGACGAACGCTGGCGGGCCATCAGCCGGTTCACCGACTTTGCCGGACCAGACGCGCTTCCGGCGCTGCCGGAGGAGTGAGCCCCGCTCGGTGAGACGGCCGGTCCGCCCGCACGTCGGCCGGGCCGGCCGTTTTCCCGTCTGGAGAGATTTCGTGTCGTTCAGATCGGTTCGATCCGAGCGGGATGTTCTCCACGCGGTGACGCGGCGGTCGTGGGCATTCTCGGCCAGCCCGGCCTCGCGGTCGGTCTTGAGGAGCGGCTTGATCGGCGCGCCGACGAAGACGCACTCGGCAGGCTGGGCGGAGAATGCCTGGCCCGGAGGCTCCGGCCTGGTAAAGCACCGAAGTAGCGCGCCATAAGTTCGCTTGATGGCTCATTTGTCTATTTATTTTATAGATCTTATGTATAAATGATGTCAACGCATCTGCAAGCACCGGCTTTCGGAGCCGCAGTGACGTGGTGCCGGAGGCAGGCGAGGCAAGCGACATGAAGACGTCTTTCAGCCCGGACCCGATGGAGACGGACATCCTCATCATCGGAGGCGGGTTCACCGGCGCGGCGGTCGCCTTCCATTTGGCGCGATCCGCCCCTTCTCCCTCGCTGCGCATCGCCGTGGTCGAGCCAAGAAGCGCGCTCGGAGCAGGCCTCGCCTACAGCACGGACGATCCCACACACCGCATCAACGTTCCCGCGCGTCGCATGAGCCTCGACACATCCGAACCGGCGCACTTCGCCGACTGGCTCGCCTCCAACACGAGCCCCCACGGCGATGCGGACGAATACGCGCTCGGGGGCGAACGCTTTCCCGCCCGGGCCGTCTTCGGCCGCTATGTCGCCGCTCATCTCGCCCCGCTGTTGGCGGCCGGCTGCGTCCGGCATCTGCGTGCCCGTGCAGTCCGGGCGACGGCGGCCGAGGGTGGCTATCGCGTCGTTCTGGACGACGGCATCGCGGTGCGCACCTCCACCCTCGTGCTTGCCGCCTCGCATCCCGCACCGGCGATCCCCGAGCCGTTGCGGGCTGTGGCCGGCCGCCCGGGCTTCTACGGCGACCCTTACGACCGTGACGCACTCGAACGCATCGGTCCGGATGAAAGCGTACTGATCGTCGGGACCGGCCTCACCATGGCCGACATCGTCGCGTCCCTGAGCGCCCGCGGCCACCGCGGACGCATTCTCGCGCTGTCGCGCCATGGGCTGCGCTCGCTCGGACACAGCACCGAGGCCGTCGATGCCTTCGGTGAGTTCGCCCTCTACCCGGCAGAGACGGCCGGAGACCTCCTGCGCAGGGTGAGACGCTCGGTCACCGAAGCGGCGCAATTCGGGGTGCCCTGGCAGGCGGTGCTGGATCGCGTCCGCCAGCAGGGGCCTGCGATCTGGCAAGCCCTGCCGCTTCCGGAACGTCTGCGCCTCGTCCGCCATCTGCGCACGTTCTGGGACATCCACCGCTTCCGGATCGCGCCGCAGGTGGAGGCGGCGCTGGACAGGCGCGTGGCGGACGGCACGCTTGGGATCGCCGCCGCCCGTGTGATCGCGGCCTGCGCCGCACCGGCGGGCGGCCTTGAGATCGCCATTCGACGCCGTGGCGGGCGAGACGTCGAGCGGCAACGCTTCGACGCCGTGATCGTCACCACGGGACCGGCCCATGCGGAGATCGTCCGCACGGAGCCGATGATCGCCGGCCTCGCCGACGACGGGGTGGTCGGCCTCGATCCAACAGGCCTCGGTCTCTGGACAAGCGAGAACGGCAGGGCGCGCCGGCCCGGCGACGGCAGCGTCGTCGACAATCTGTTCGTCGCCGGACCACTGGCGCGCGGGACGTTCGGAGAACTGATGGGACTGCCGGAAGTCGCTGCTTATGCCGCGTTCATCGCCGCGCAGGTGAGACACCGTCTGGCGGCGCATCCGCCGATCGCGGGCTTCGCGAACCGGCCGCAGGAGCCGGCGAGCCTACCCTGAGAGCCGGACGCCCGAGCGTCGGGGCGGACGGCGGCGGACGCCCGCCGGACCGCCGATCAGAAGCTCTTTTCCGACAGCCGATTGAACTGAAGCTGGGCTTCCCGGCTGCTGTCGCCGGGCGCAGGCACGTCGTCGGTCCCGGTGAGCTTGCCGCCATAGACGAACGCGGCAATTCCGACAGCCACCACCGCGCACACGGCGGCAAGGCGCAGCAGCGGATGCGACGCGGCACGCCGCGAGCGGACCGGCATCGCGACCCACCGGATTTGTCCGGCGAGGCGGCGCCTCCGCCGTCCTCTGCCGCTCGCGCGGTGCCCGGCGCCAGCCGGCTCCGTCGGGTGAACGATCGGCCGGCCGGACTCGATTTCGGCGACCGCCGTCATCAGCCGATGAAACAACGTTTCCCGCAGCGGATCCGGATTGCGGTCGGGATGAAGCCACTTCACCAGCCAGCGCTTGTGATCGCGGACGGCATCCGCGCCAGCGCCGGGCCTGAGGCCGAGGACCCGGTAGCAGTCCGCACCCGGGAACATGATCACGTGCTGGAGATAGAATTCGGCCGCCTCGCGAATGAACGCGGCGTGCGGAACTTCCCGGGCGAACAACCGGAGGACCTCCGCGATGTCGGCCTCCGAACCCGCCGCGATGCGGATCAGAACGAGCACGTCGGACGGGACGGGCTTCTCCCGCATGACGCCGACGAGGGTCGGCATCCTGACAAGTCCGATTGCCGCCTCGACCGCGTTCGCCTCGCTCATGCCCCGCTCTGCTCGCTCTTCTGCGCGTCGTGGGTCAACGCCTGGGCGCCGTAGGAATAGTAGCCGTAACCGTAGCCATAGCCGTAACCATAGCCGTAGGTCGCCTTCTCGGCATCGAACTTCGACAGGAGCACGCCGATCAGGCGGCCGCGGGCGAATTGCAGCTGCTTCACCGCAAGGCGCACCGCGTGCTGCCGGGTCTCGCCGGCCGCGATCACGAACAGCGTTCCGACCGCGATGCTGGAAAGCAGCGGCGCATCCGCGAGGCCCATCACCGGCGGCGCGTCGATGATGACGATGTCGAAGCGCTCCTCGCCTGCCGTCAGCAGCGACATCATCTTCGGCCCCGAGAGCAGTTCCGCCGGGTTCGGCGGCAGCGGCCCGCTGGTGATCAGCGACATGTTCTCGATGCCGGTCGGCAGGATCACCTCGTCAAGGGTCGACAGACCGGCCAGGAAGTTGCTGAGCCCGTTCTTGTTGACCATGTTGAGCTGCTTGTGCAGGCCCGGATTGCGGAGGTCGCCCTCGATCAGCAGCACACGCTTGTTGAGCTGGGCGAAGTTCCGCGCCAGCGCAAGCGCGGTGGTCGACTTGCCCTCCGACGGCCGCGCGCTGGTGATGATCATGTTCCGCGGCGCACCGTCGGCGGTGGAGAACTGCACGGTGGTGCGCAGCGACCGATAGGCCTCCGATATCGGCGACCAGGGGTCCTGCAGCTCGTCCTGGGGAGCCGACTTGTCCTTGGGACGCGGAATCACCCCCAGCACGGGAATGGACAGCAGCGCTTCCACGTCCTCGGGCGTCTTGAAGGTGTCGTCCATATATTCGAGGAACAGCGCGCCGGCCGAGCCGACCAGAAGGCCCGCGAAGATGGCGATGGCGAGATTCAGCGTCAGCTTCGGGAAGGCCGGCTTGTCCGGCAGCTTGGCGTGATCGACGAACGAGATGTTGTTCGTTCCGATGCCGCCGGCGATGCCGATTTCCTTGTACCGCTGCAACAGCCCGTCATAGAGCGCCCGGTTGGTATCGACCTCGCGCTTGAGGAAATTGTACTGGATGCTGCGATCGCGCATCGCCAGCGTATCGGCCTTGAGCGAGTCGAGCTGCGCCTGAAGGGCCACTTCGTTGCTCTTGGCGGCCTGATATTGCCGTTCGATCGATTCCTTGATCGCCGCGATCTGCGCGTTTGCCTGCGCGTTCAATTCGGAGATCTGCGCCTTCAGCTGCACCATTTCCGGGAAGGCTGGCTTGTAGAGCCGAAGCTTCTGCTGATACTCGGCCGTCAGGGCCATGTACTGCTTCCGGTTCTCCTGGATGGACTTGTCATCCAGGATTTCGGGCAGACCATAGCCTGTGGTGCTCTGGGCGAGACGCCACTTCTCCTCGAGGCGGATGCGGTCGGCGCGGGCCTGCACGAGACTCGAGTTGACGGTGTCCAGGTTGGCTTCGGCGATGCTCCGCTGCTGCTGGTCGCCGACGGAGAAGATCCCTTCCTTGCGCGCGTAGGCGACAAGCTGCGTTTCGGAATCCTCCATCTTGGTCTTGAGCTGCTGCAGCCGGTCCTCGAGGAATGTGCGCGCATAGGATGCCGCGTCGTATCGGCGATCCAGATTCTCCGCGATGAAGGCGTCGCCATATCCGTCGGCGACACGCTGCGCGATCTCCGGATTGGTGTGGTCGAACGACACGTTCACCAGTCGGGAGCCACGGACCGGATTGATGCGGATGCCGTCCTGGACCGCATTGATCACCCTGTCGCGACGGATCTCGGCCTCGCTCTTGCCCTCGTTGCCGGTCGGCTTGCCGAGCACCGGCGCCAGCAGTTCCTTCGCCTGGGCGAACAGCGACGGCGCGGTATCCGGCAGGAATGCCTGATCCCCCACCAGTCCGAGCTGGGTCACGACGCGCTCGGCCAGCGAACGGCTTTTCAGAAGTTCGTACTGCGTCTGGTAGAATTCGGTGCCCGTCAGCGTTTCTTCGGTCTGCAGACCTTCGAGATTGAGTGCGCCCGAGGCGGTGCGGTCGATCTGCAGGACGATCGCCGCGCGGTAGACCGGTGTGATCAGAAAGTTCGCCACGACGGCGACAAAGCAGAAAACCAGGACCGTGAAGAAGATCAGCCTTCTGCGCTTGACCAGAATCCAGAAATATTTGAGGAAATCGACGCCGTCATCATCCAGCCGGCCGGCCTGGAACGGGCTGCCGTAACCGCCATAACCCGGGACCGCGGGATATCCGGGCCCGGGGACAGGAGCAATGCCGCCGCCTTCCGGCTGTGGAACCGGCATGCCGCCGACCTGACTTCCCATGGCGCGTGCTTCCTCAGCGTTTCAAAACGGGCCGCCGGCCCGCTGTCTCAAAGAACGGCCGCGAGCGCGGCGAGCGGCGAGACATATTTCAGATCCCGCAGCGTGGTCCGCACCCCGGATTCGTCCACGATCACGACATCGCCGCCCTGAAGGATAGGATCGGGACTCCTGCCGGCCCTGATGGACGAAAGATCGTAGTGGGAGGCCGTGCGTTTTCCGTTCGCGAGCCTGAAAACGTAGACCGACCCCTGGTCCGCATATTCCGTCACTCCCTGGGCCGACGCAACCGCCTGTAGCAGGGAGACTGAACCAGTCATCGGGAAGATGCCGGGCTTCTGCACGGCGCCGTCGACGGTCACGCGCTGGCTCGTATAGTCCGTCACCTTCACGCTCACCTGCGGAGACTGAAGATAGGTGGCACCGAGCTTTGCCGCGATTTCCTTCTCAAGCTGCGGCGCGGTCTTGCCCGCCACCATGACCTGCCCGATCAGCGGAAAGGTGATGTAGCCGCTCTTGTTGACTTCGGCGGTCGTGTCGAGATCCGGCACCTGGAACACGGAAACGGAAATCTTGTCGAGCGGGCCGATCTTGTAATCGTCGGCGAGCTGGGGCGCGGCATCACCGCGCAATGCGGCCGCGGCATAAGGCGGCAGTTGCGCGGTCGGTGACGTCCGCTGCGGCTGGCTGGACGTGCACCCGGATACGGCCATGCCCACCATCAGCACCAACAGCACGCATGTGGCTTCCCGCCGCATGAAGACCTGCCTTTTCCGATTGGCAATGTGGCGCCCGTCCGGCGCCGCCATTTCCATGGGCCATACACGAAATCGCCGTCGAGACCAATCCTTGGCCGAAGCCGGACCGGCTGTGTCGGCCGCGAACGTCCGGTTCGATTCAAATTGCACGCATATTCTTAACCATCCGTGCCAAATCTGCCGCATCATCGCGGACCGCGTCGGGAATCGAACCCGGCAGTCCGGCGCGGCGGATAAGGCGACGCAGCGAGACCCCGCGATTCGTCGGGCGCTGCGGGCGGTTCGGGACGTCAGCGCTGGAACACGTAGGTGCCCGGTGCGTCCTCAAGCGGAGGCAGCCCGCGTTCGGGCGCGCCCATCGAAGGCGGCGGAACGCGCCGGCCCGCCGACTGCGACGCGAGCCAGGCCGCCCATTCCATCCACCACGAGCCCTCCCGTTCCTCTGCCGCCGCGACCCACTCCTCGGCGCCGAGGCACGGATCGTCGGTCCGCTTCAGTGCAATATGGAAGCGGCGCTTCGGGTGGCCGGGTTCGCTGACGATGCCGGCATTGTGGCCGCCGCTGGTCAACACGAACGTCACGTCGCCATCGCTCAATTGATGGATCTTGTAGACCGAACGCCAGGGCGCGACGTGATCCCGCTCGGTTCCGACCACGAACAGCGGCACCCGGATGTTCTGGAGAGCGGCGGCGCGCCCGTCGACCATGAAGCGCGCCCCGGCGAGTTCGTTATCGAGATAGAGCCGCTTCAGATATTCCGCGTGCATCCGATAGGGCATCCGGGTGGAATCGGCATTCCACGCCATCAGATCGATCATCGGCGTGCGCTCGCCCATGAGATAGTCGTGAACGAGCCGCGACCAGATCAGGTCGTTGCTGCGCAGAAGCTGGAACGCGCCGGCCATCTGGTCGGCCGAGAGATATCCCCGGTTCCACATCATGCTCTCGAGGAAATGGAGCTGACTGTGATCGATGAACAGCGCCAGTTCGCCGGGCTCGGAGAAATCCGTCTGGGCTGCGAACAAAGAGAGCGACGCAATCCGCTCGTCCCCTGTCCTCGCCATTGCCGCCGCGGCGATCGAAAGCAGCGTGCCGCCGAGGCAATAGCCGGTGGCGTGAACCTTGCGGTCCGGAACGATCGTCGTGACCGCATCGAGCGCGGCCATCACACCCGCGCGCCGGTAGTCGTCGAGCGTCAGATCCCGGTCCTCCGTCCCGGGGTTGCGCCACGAGATGCAGAACACCGTGTGGCCCCGCTCGACGAGATAGCGCACCAGAGAATTGTGCGGCGACAGGTCGAGAATGTAATATTTCATGATCCAGGCCGGCACGATGAGAACCGGCTCGGCGAACACGGTCTCGGTCGCCGGCGAATACTGGATCAGCTCGATCAGATGATTGCGGAACACGACCCTGCCGGGCGTGATCGCCACCTCCCGCCCCGGCCGGAAATTTTCGACGCCCACGGGTGGCTGCCCGCTGGCCTGACGACCGACATCCTCCAGCCAGTTCCTGAAGCCCTCATAAAAGTTGAGGCCGCCCGTGGCGAAGGCCTTCTCGATCACTTCGGGATTGGCGAAGGGGTTGTTTGAGGGCGAGGCCATGTCCAAGAGCTGGCGCGCCGCGAACGAAACGACGTCCTCGTGGTGCGGCGTGACGCCGGGAACGCCGTGGGTGATGTTGTGCCACATCTGCTGATTGAGCAGAAAGCCCTGAGCCAGAATGTTGAATGGCGGCTTTCGCCATCCCTCGGCGCTGAAGCGGTAATCTCCCGGCAGCGGCTCGATACAGGGCGGAAGATCGGGCTCGATGGCCGACGCGGAGGCATAGGATGTCAGCCGCGCCGCCTTGCGCCATGCCTTGGCGACGAGCTCCAGGCGCTTGCCGGGCGCCGACGCGAGATGGATCGACCAGTCGAACATCGCCATGACCAGGGCCGCGGGCGATAATCCTCCCGTGACCTGGGCGTTCAGGGCCTCGCGAATCCGGTCGATGGCACGGAAGACCTCGCCTTCGGCGGCATCCTCGACGTGCGGCGTCGCCTTTGCCGCCGATGCCTGAATATGAGGAGCGGTCGGAAAATCCGAAGCGGGGCGCGCGCTGGCGCGCTCTTCCGCAGCGGGCGTGAAAGCGGGGCTATCCATCGTAACGGCCTTTCCGCGGCGACCGCGCATCCTTCCCCGTGGGGAGGCATGGTGGCGACGTGAGAGCACCGATGTCGGGCTGCTCTCGCAGAGTTCGGCCCCGGAAGCGCTCGCCGGTCATTGCATTCCGTCGCCGTCTTTCCTACCACGCAATCGCCTGCCGCGGTTGATCCCGATCAACGCCGTCCGGGAACGACCGGGCACTGTGCCCGGCCAGCCGTCCTGTTGCGGCCGGCGTCCGGGATCCGTAGCGTGCCGTTTGGGCTTTGAAGAAAACGAGATCGGAGAATCGGCCTCGCCGACGAAGCAGCCGGAGCGAGCGCCGTTCAGCCCGATCCTCGGGCGCGGCACCGCCGGCTGGCACGGCGGGACGATCGCTTCGCACGGCAAGGGGTGAGGACGACGTGGCCACCAGGCGCAAATCGACACCGCGGACATCGGCCGACGACGCCGGAGCGGAGCCGCTCGGCCGCCGATCCGCACGGCTCCGTCTGCGCGCCGCCTGGATGTACTATGTCGAGGAAATGACCCAGAGCGCGATTGCCGAAGCACTCGGTATCGGCCGCGTCACCGTGGTTCGGCTACTCGCCGACGCCCGCGCGCTGCACGAGGTCAAGATCTCGCTCGGCCGGCACGCCTCCGACCTGCTCGGCCTGGAGATGACGCTGCAGAAGACGTTCGGTCTGCGCGAGGCGGTGGTCGCGCCGGTGTCGTCGCACAATGCCGATCCCATGCCGGCGATCGGTGCCGCGACGGGCCATTACATCACCGACTTCCTCAAGCCCAACATGCGGATCGGCGTCGGCTGGGGCCGCACCCTTCTCAACACGCTCAGTTTCATCGACGATGCGCCGGTGCCGGGCCTCGCGGTGGTGTCGCTCCTCGGTGGCATCTCGGCGGTGCGGCGCTACAATCCGGCGGAATTCGCCTGGCGCTTCTCGCAGCTGTTCAACGCCGACTGCTACCTGATCGCGGCGCCCGCCCTGGTCGACAGCATCGAGACCAAGCGCGCGCTCATCGAACGCTGCGGCCTCGGCTCGGTGTTCCAGATGTCCGACGCTCTCGATGCCGTGCTTCTCAGCGTCGGCGAAATGTCGCGCAACTCGACCTCGTTCGTGTTCGACTACTTCACCGAAAACGACCGCACCACGCTGATCGAAAAAGGCGCGGTCGGGGACGTGCTCTACAATTTCTACGATGAAAGCGGCGAAATCGTCGATCACCCCATCAACAGCCGCGCCATGAGCGCGTCGATCGAGCAGCTCCGGCGCACGCCGAACCGCATCCTTACCTCAGGCGGCAATTTCAAGGTGGAAGCGGTGCTGGGCGCGATCCGGCTGTTGCAGCCGACGACGCTGATCACCGACGAGGTGACAGCCGAAGCGATCCTCAACCGTGTCGGCGTCGAGGTTCCCTCCAGCGGGATTTCGTCGGAGATCTGACACGGCCACGGGCGCGGAGGGGCTGGCCAGCTGGCGGACCTCCCTACGGCAGGAACGGCAGCACGGAGGCGATCTCGGTCGCGAGCGCGTGCGCGGGATCGCGGCGGTCGAGGCAGTCGGCGAAGCGGCGGAACCGCACGTCCATCACGGCGGCGGCGCTGTCGGGAACGGCGCCAAGCCCGGCCGCATCGAGGTCCTTCGTCGCGGCGACGGCCCCGGCGAGAGCAATCGTCAGGAAGACGGCGGCATTCGGCTCCGTGGCAAAACCTGTGCCGTCCGCCGAAGCGCTTTCCGCCGTCTCGATGTCGCGGATCGGCCTGCGTGCCACCAGCGCGACCGCCGCCTCGGCCCAGAACCGCGCCGGATCCGTTCCGTCACGCACTGCCGGGGGCACGAGATCCCGGGCTGCGGCCGCGATGTCGTGCTCGGCGATGAACAGATTGTCGATGCCGCGCCGCGTCAGCAGCGTCTCCGCAAGCCGGTAGACCGTGCGGGTGAACAGGGTTTCGAACGCATCGGCATCCGCAAGACCGGACAGACGCCGGCAGGCCCGCATCAGGGCGGCATCGGAGCGCGCCTCGTCGCCCGGCGCCCCGCGCAGCAGGCTCGAAACCGTCTCCTCGGTCGTGCTCAGAACGGCGTCGGCGAGGCTCGTCAGGTGGTGCACGCCCCGCCGCAGCGGATCGGCATCGTCGCCGGCGCGCGTGGTCTTGCGCACGAGATAGCGCGCGCCGCGCAGCCCGTCTTTCAGAAGGGTCGCGATATCCTGGTGGAGGTGAGCCATCCGCGCCATCTCCCTAACCTGCCGCGTGGTGCCGTCAGCGCCGCAGCCAGTCCTCGACGGCCGACCACGACTCCAGCACCACCTCCGCGCCGGCCTCGCGCAGGGCAGAAGCCGTCACGTCGCTCGCATGTGCGCCGCCGAGGAACCCGACGGGCCTCATCCCGGCGGCAACGGCCCCCATGATACCGAATTTCGAGTCCTCGATCACGACGCATCTTTCCGGCGGCACGCCCATGGTGCCCGCCGCGTGAAGCACGAGGTCCGGCGCAGGCTTGCCGCGGGCAACCTGCTCGGAGCTGAAGATGGCATCATGATCGAAGAAGCGCTCGAGACCCGTCACGCCGAGGCTGAAGCGGATGCGCTCAAGCGACGAGGACGAGGCGACGCAGCGGCGCAGAGACAGCCCGTCAAGGAACCGCACCATGTCCGGCGTCGGCTGAAGCCGCTCGGCGAACAGGGCGCGGGTGGCGGGCCAAAGCCGATGACCGACCGAAGCGTCGAACGTCCGCCCGCTCAGGCGCTGCAATCCGGCGAAGATGTCGGCCTGCTTCATGCCGACGAACGCCATGATGTCGGCCGCCGTCACCGCGATCTCGTCTTCCGCCAGCACAGCCGCCATCGCCTCGGCGGCGAGCGGCTCGCTGTCGACCAGCACGCCGTCGCAGTCGAAGATCACGAGTTCGATGTCGGGATTCGCATCGCGGACGGCGCGGTGGGCGCCGCCATCGGCCGCGCCCGCGGCATTGCTGTGGTGTTCCAAGGTCTCGTTCCGCAAGATACCGTCAGATCTCGGTTATGCACCGCTTCGCCCGGGGAATCGAGACCGGGCTCATGCTGAGTTCGGTCACGCCGAGACGAACGAATTCAGGGATGAGATCGGGGCGCGAAGCCGCCTCGCCGCACACGCCGACCCAGATGCCAGCCTCTTTCGCGGCATCGCAGATCATCGCGATGGCCTTCATAACGGCGGGATGCTCGGTGCGGTTCAGCGTCGCCACCCGCGGGTTCAGGCGGTCGACGGCCATGATGTACTGCGTGAGATCGTTGGTGCCGATGGAGAAGAACGACACCTGACGGGCGAAGGCATCCGCGAGCAGCGCAGCCGCCGGTGTCTCCATCATGATGCCGAGTTCGAAATCCGCGTGTGGCGTGCCAGCGGCTTCGAGTTCCGCCCTGCAATCGGCGATCAGTCCACGCACGGCGCGGATCTCGTCGAGGTCGGCGATCATCGGCACCATGACCTTGATGTTGCCGACGACGGCCGCGCGAAGAAGGGCCTTGAGCTGCGGCTTGAACACGTCCTGCCGCTCCAGGCACATCCGCACGCCGCGCCAGCCGAGGAACGGGTTTTCCTCCTTCGGGAAATTGATGCCGACGACCGGCTTGTCTCCCCCCACATCCAGCGTGCGCACCACGACGGGATGCGGCGCGAAGGCCTGTGCGAGGCGGGTGTAGACGTCGGCCTGCTCGTCCTCGCTCGGCAGCGCCTTGCGTTCCATGAACAGGAATTCCGTGCGGAAAAGTCCGACGCCCATGGCGCCGTTGGCCTTCGCCGCGTCGATCTCCCTCAGCGAACCGAGATTGGCAGCCACCTCGATGCGCCGTCCGTCGCGAGTGTGCGGTTCAAGCGCGCGATAGGCGTCGAGAGCCGCCCTCGCCTCGCGCTCGGCGGCAATCGACGCCTCGATCTCGGCGATTGCCGCGGCGTCCGGATCGACCCAGATGCGGCCGGTCCGGCCGTCGACGGCAACGCGGGCGGCGGCCTTCAGCGTCGCCTCGTCCACGGAGGCGCCCACCACCGCGGGGATGCCGTGGGCACGGGCCATGATGGAGACGTGGGACGTCGGCGTGCCCTTGCGGCAGACGATGCCGCCGATGGACGAAAGCCGGGCCTTGGCCAGATCCCACGCGCCGAGTTCGTCGGCAACGACGATCGCGCCGTCCGGCATATCGGCCAGCGAAACCTCTTTGCGACCGAGCAGCGTGAGCGCGACGTTGCGCGTCAGGCTGCGGACGTCCTCGGCGCGGGCGCGGATATAGGCATCCTCCATCTCCTCGAAGGAGGCGGACAGCGCCTGTCCGGCGCGCAGCGTCGCGGTCACCGCATCGAGCCCGGTCCCGATCCGGGCGTGGATGTCGTTCATGAGGTCGATATCGCGGGCGACGTCGATCAGCGCGTCGATGATCGCGGCGTCTTCGGCGGTCAGATCCGGCGCCGCCTTGCGGTCGAACAGCGAGCGCGCAGTCGCGTTGACCGCGGCGCGATGCCGGTTGATCTCCGGCTCGACTTCGTCCGGAGCGAGGGCGCGGGGTGCGTCCGCAATCACCTCGGGGAAGAACGCGAACACGGGACCGAAAGCCGTGCCTTCGCTGGCCGGAATCCCGGCGGGCGATACGGCGTCGCAGCCCGAAGCAGTCGCCACGGGCGCTGCGGGTGCCGCCGCAGGCACCTGAGCATCGGCGGCGGCTCCGCCATTGGGATTTTCCTGCCCGGCCTCCGGCGTGGCTACGAACGCGGCGAGGGCGTCGACCGCAGCCGCGGCATCCTCGCCATCGGCCTTCAGAAGAATCTCGTCGTCTTCCTTCACGCCGAGCAGCATCAGCTTGACGGAACTCTTGGCATTGGCGGCGCGCCCCGAACGCTCGACTTCGACGTCCGACTGGAACGTCTTGGCGAGTTTGACGAAGTGGGTCGCCGGCCGGGCGTGCAGGCCATCCCGCACGCGCACGGTCACGGTACGCTCGATATGCATCGTTTCCTCCATGACCGCGGATCGGATCTGCCGTGAACAGCATCGGCAGCCGCGCGGCACTGGCCCGCGTCGTGGCGCCGATCGCGCCGCCCGCGCAGGGCCGCTTGGAACCCGTCCGGCCGGTTAGCATCGCTCAACGACCGGACGTTCGCTCCAGCTTCAAGTTCCCGGCCGTGCCGCCGCGGGTCGGACCGGTTGGGTCCGGTGGCGACAGGCCTTGTTCGTTCTTCCCGGCGGCCGTGGGATCCGTCGGGAAGACGTGCGTCGTAGCGATCGGCCGGCGATGCCGGCACGGCGCGGATCGGGCGTGGAGGCCCTTATTCGGCGATCACGATCTCGGCGCCGGATGACAGCGCCGCGATCAGTTCGCCGGAGTTCACGGCCGAAGCGCAAAGTTCGCCTGGCCGCTCCGTCTTATCCTCGCCGTTGAAGTTGATCACCACATGGCCGATCTCACGCACCTTCTGCCACGCCATCGAGCCGACGCCGGTGAGGATCGCGGAGAGTTCGCCGATCCGGATCTCCGCGCCGGGCCCCGGCCCCTCGGGCGACGGCCCCTCGGCGACGGCATGCAGCACGGAGATTTCGGCAAGCTCCGGCGGCGCGCCGTCCGCGAACAGGATCAACACACCTTCCGACAGCAGATCCCCGGCTTCGGGACCGACCTTCGTGACGACGGTACGCAGGAAAACGGCCATGAGTGATCCTCGTTTCAGAGCAGGAAGCTCGCAGCCCAGGCGATAAGCACCGAGACCGGACCCATGACCTGGCGGCTGATCAGCACCGCCGGCACGCCGATTTCGATGGTCTTCGGCTTGGCTTCACCGAGCGCCAGGCCGACCGGGACGAAGTCGCAACCGACCTGGGTGTTGTAGGCAAACAGCGCCGGCAGCGCCATTGCCGGGGCGATGGTGCCGTTGGCGATCTGCGGGCCGATGATGGCGACGCCGATGACCTGGGCGATGACCGCGCCTGGCCCGAGGATGGGCGAGAGGAACGGCAGGCCGCAGATCGCCGACAGGATGAGCAGGCCGACGATGTTGTTGGCGAGCGGACCCATCGGCGCGGCGAGCATGTCGCCGATGCCGGTATAGAGAATGATGCCGATCAGCATCGTCACGAACGCCATGAACGGCAGCACGTTGCGGACGACCTGATCGATGGTGCGACGGCCGGCATTGAAGAAGATGCCGACGGCCTTGCCCATCACCCGGCCGACGCTGGTGATGACGCCGACGAGCCCGCCGGTGGACGACGGCCCGCTTCCGGCCTTCGCCGCATGGGCGCGGGCGAGGTCGGCGGGTGTCGGGTCAACCGGCCGGGACGCGGCCGCGGAGCCAGCGGGCGCCTCGGAACCGTCCGCGAAGGCGAGATTCGCTTCCCGCACGCCGGAGACATAGATGTCCTCGGTGATGAACTGGGCGAGCGGACCGGACTGCCCGACAGGCGTGAGGTTGATGGTCGGGATGCGCTTGCGGGGATAGACGCCGCACCGCGCGGTGCCGCCGCAATCCACCACCACCGCCGCGATCTCGCTCTCGATCGGCGGATTGCGGAACCCGTCGACGACGGTCGCCCCGGTCATGTCCGCCAGCCGCTGCGCGACCGCCGGAATGCCACCGCCGGTAACGGCGACGATCTTGTCCTTCTGTTCGGTCGGCGCGATCACCAGCGGACCGCCCCAGCCTCCCGGGCCCGACCCGACGCGGACCGCCTTGAACTGCTTAGCCATGATTTGCCTCCCCTGCGCCCGTGCCCGGCGTCACAGTTCCACGCCTTCGCGGCGGACCATGATCTGTGTGATCTTTTCGGTGACGATGCCCTTCAGGAGGATCACCACGAGGCCGACGGCGAAATAGAACATCGCCAGGGTGATGTGGTAACCTTCCGGCACGACACCGCGCTTCTCGAGCTCGAGGATGGCAACGAGCACGCCGCCCCAGACGAAATACTCGCCGGGATTGGCATGGGGGAAGAGGCCGAGGATCGGATGCACGAAGGAGACTGCCGAATCGTAGAAGGCCGGCTTGTGCTTTTCTTCAAGGAACGTTCCGAAGGTGTAGGCCATCGGATTGGTCAGGAAGAACACCGCGATCACCGGCAGCACGGTGTAGCGGGTGATGGCATATTTGCCGGCAGAGCGGGCGACGCCATGGACGCGCTCCTCGCCGATCATGCCCGTCACGGCATAGAAAGCCGTCATCAGCACCACGAGGGTGGGGATGATGCCGGTGACGAAGCCGACGAAGACCTCGCCGCCCTTCTGGAACATGCCGATGAAATGCTTGCCGATCAGCGTCAGCCAGCCGAGCTGTTCTTCCTGGGGATGGGCGGAAAGCGCCTTCACCTTGTCGGCATAACTTTCGGCGGTGGCGGCAGCATCGGGCGCCGCCGTGGTGGCCGCCGATCCGCTGTCCTGCACCAGCACCAGCAGGCCGTGGTGGCCCTGGTCCGCCGTGGCCGTTGCGGCGTGAGCGGTGGAATGCACCACCGCGTCGACCGCCATCTGGCCGAGTTGGGCGCCGTGGACGGCAAGATCCGCCCCGTGCGCCATCAGTGACATGAGTGCCATGCCTTGCGAGCCTCCCTGCTCGTAAACCGCCCGGGCGGTTTGCCTACCGCTGTCTGTCTCGTCGTGCCGCTTACGCGGTCGTCGTTTCGAGGGGCGATGGGTTGTAGGATGTTGATGGCTGCTGCGATTGCTTCTCGGCCTGACGCGACTGCGCCTGCCGTATCTGGTCGATGGCCTTTGAAAGCGCCTGCCCGCGTCCCTTGGCGGAACCGGTCATGGCCTCGGCGCGGGCTGCGAACTCGTCCAGCCGGTCGCCGATGCCGATATCGAAGGGGCGGAACTTCGCGAAGACGCTTCGCCCTTCCATCAGCCGTACTGCACGCACGGTGCCGTTCGGGGCGGCGACGACGAGGGCGATCACGCCCTTGCCAAGCACGCCCCGCGCATTCCCGGCGCCCATCCAGCCGTCGGGCCATTCCTGCGACAGCGCGCGCATCATCGTTCGGTAATGCTTCATCTGCCGCCAGGTGCCGTATGCCTGCAGCACCCATACGGCTGCAAGCAGCAGCAGCGCTTCTTGCCAATAGGCCATGGCGTTCCACTCCTTCGTCCGGCTTTCGATCTGCCGGTTCGTATCACCGTTTGGGGCTCGCGCGCCGACTGTTCACACCACTGTTCCGGTGCTGCAGCATCGCGAGCCGTGCCTCCGTTCTGGCCCGTCGCGACGGGTATCGAACTCGGAGAGCCGGCTTTGCACTCACCATGATGGAACTTTTGTTCCTCGTAAAGTCATTCTGTGCTAATTTCTGTCGAAGGCCACAACGACGGCAGCCACGGCCGCCCAAGCGAACGGAGCGCCTGCCGTTTCCAAACCGTGGCGCGCCGCTATAGTGAAACACGCGCGCAAGCGGAGAGCGGTCATGCAGACGCTGGATGTCCGGACGCAGGAACTGAGAACGCAGGAACTGGCGCACGACCTCGCCGGCGACCTCTCGGCCATGCCCGATCTGGTCCATCGCGTCCGCAGCCTGCGATTCTTCGAGACCCATTTCCGCCGCACCATCAAGGTCATCGCCGATCGGGCGGGCATTGCCCTCTCCGTCGACCGCAACCGACTCGTTGCGGCCTTTCTCGACTGGGGAGACGCGGTGAACAGGCAGCGCGCCGTCGCGGCCATCGACCGGCGTGATTATATCGTTTTCTCCGCCGGGCTGCTGCTGGAGCACCTGCTGGCGCAGCGTGCCGTGTCTGCGGCGGCTCCCCGTCCGCGCCCCGCCGGGCTTGGAAGCGCCCAGCGAATCAATTCGGCCTCGGCTTCAGGGCTCGCTGCCGACACAGGCGGCGCCAGCTCATCCGTCGCAGGTGTCGGGAACGCAGAGGTGCCGGCTGCGATCGGCGACATTGCCGCGTTCTGGCCCGAGGGCTTTTCCACGACGGCCTATTGCGTCGCGGTTCTCGAGGCCGTGCTGCGCCAGGAGGCTGCGCGACCGGTCGTCGTCGGCGACACCGTCGACGATCTGAGGACATGGTGGTCGTTCCGCGAGAACGCGGCCGAGGACCCCCGCGCGGCGATCGGCTATTTCGATCTGTTCGTCGGCAACGAACCGAATTGGGAGGCTCCGGCAAATGCTGGGGCCAGGCCGGCGATCCGGCAGCGCCTGCAAGGCGGCGCCTCTTCACTCAATCCCGCCCTGAACTGACACGGCGACGGCCAGCCTGGCCGGCGCGGTGCATTCGTGCGCTCAACGGGCTTGAACACAATCGTTGACAACGATACAAAAGTTCATCCATTAATCGAGTAACGATCCAAATGAGCCGGCATGCGTTCTGCGTCCAACGGCTCCTCGGGAGGTGAAATGTCCCTGATCACGAAAGTCGGCCTCGCAGCCGAAATCGCCGCCTATGCGGAGCGGAACGGCCCGGTGACCATCGGGCTCGCCGGTGCAGGCCAGATGGGCACGGACATCGTGGTCCAGCTGGCGCTGATTCCGGGCGTCCGGCTCGGCGCGGTGTCCGAGGTTCGCGGCGAGGCCGCCGTCGAGGCGCTGCTGATGTCCGGCCGCAGCCGCGCCGACATCGTCGAGGTGTCGAGCGCGACGGCGATCGATGCGGCGATCGAAAGCGGCCGCGTGGCGCTGACCGGCGACTACAAGGCGCTCTGCGGCGCCGGCCTGATCGACGTCGTGATCGACGCCACCGGCAATCCTAATATCGGAACGGAAATCGCACTCAACGCCATGGCGAACGGCAAGCACGTCGTCATGCTGAACGTCGAGGCGGACATCACCATCGGCCGCTTCCTCAAGGAAGAGGCGCGCAAGGCCGGTGTCGTCTACACTGGCGCGGCGGGTGACGAGCCGGCGGCGACGCTGGAGATCATCGGCTTCGCGCAGTCGCTCGGCTTCGAGATCGTCGCCGCGGGCAAGGGCAAGAACAACCCCCTCAAGTTCGACGCGATGCCGGACGCCTATGAGGAGGAAGCCCGCCGCCGCAACATGAACGCGCGGATGCTGGTCGAGTTCGTCGACGGCTCCAAGACCATGATCGAGATGGTCGCGGTCGCCAACGCCACCGGCCTGGTGCCCGACGTTCCGGGCATGCACGGGCCTGCCGCCACGCGCGAGGAGCTCGCGCAGGTGCTCTGCACCAAGGAAGACGGCGGCATCCTCAGCCGGTCCGGCGTGGTCGACTATTCCATCGGCAAGGGCGTCGCGCCCGGCGTGTTCTGCGTGGTGAAGCCCCGTCACCCCCGGGTGCTGGAGCGCATGACCGACCTCAAGGTCGGCCCCGGCCCCTGCTACACGATCCTGCGCCCCTATCACCTGACCAGCCTGGAAGTGCCGCTTTCGGCGATCCGCTCGGTGATGTCGCGCCGTCCGGATATGGAGCCGGTGGACCGTCCCGTCGCCGAATGCGCGGCCGTCGCCAAGCGCGATCTCACGCCGGGCCAGACCTTGGGCAAGATCGGCGAGTACGATTATCGCGGCTTCGCGATGACTTGGGAAGGTGCCCGTGACGGTGGCGCGCTGCCGCTCGGCCTTGCGGAGCGGGCGCGGGTTCTGCGGCCGATCAAGGCCGGTGAGCGCCTGACCTACGAGAACTGCGCACCGGACGACTCGCTGCTCGTGACGCAGATCCGTCGCCGGCTCGACCAGTCCGACGCACGGTTCCTCGCCGCCTGATTTCGACGCCCCCGCAGCGTCCCGGCGCTTCGGGACGCGGGGATCGAACGCCCGGCGACGGGCGAACGCAGACGCCTGCCCCGGAGCCGGCCGCGGGACGCGGCCGGGCTTGATGGGGTCGACTCTCTCCAATCCAGGAGGTGAACCATGGCCCAGATGCCCGCAGCATCGAAAGCTCTGGCCCCCGAGGCTTCGGCCCGGAACGTTGCCGGCCCCGGTTCCGCCGCCCCGGCGGCGTCTGGCGCCGTGCCCAATCTGCCGGCGGTCTACCGGCGCCTGAGCGCCGCCCAGCTTCGCGATGCGCTCTACAAGATGCACCTCATCCGCCGGTTCGAGGAAGGTGCCGAGCAGGCCTACATGAGGGGCCTCATCCACGGCACCATGCACCTTTCGATCGGTCAGGAGGCAAGTGCCGTCGGCGCCTGCACGCCGCTCACCGATGCCGACTACATCACCTCGACTCACCGCGGCCATGGCCATTGCATCGGCAAGGGCGCCGATGTGAAGCGGATGTTTGCGGAGTTCTTCGGCAAGGAGGACGGCTATTGCCGCGGCCGCGGCGGCTCCATGCACATCGCCGATCCCTCCAAGGGCAATCTCGGTGCGAACGGCATCGTCGGCGGCGGCATTCCGATCGCGGTCGGCGCGGCCCTCTCGGCGAAGAAACGCGGCACGGACAATGTCGTCATCTCGTTCTTCGGAGACGGCGCCAACAACGAAGGCGCCTTCCACGAGGCGCTGAACATGGCGTCCGTCTGGAAGCTGCCCGTGGTGTTCTTCTGCGAGAACAACCGCTACGGCATGTCGACCTCCACCGAGCGATCGACAGCCGTGCCGAACATCGCCGACCGCGCGTCGGCCTACGCGATGCCGGGCGTGATCGTCGACGGCAACCGTTTCGCCGACGTCGCAACGGCCACCTTCGAGGCGGTCGACCGCGCGCGGGCCGGCGGCGGACCGACCCTGATCGAGAGCAAGACCTACCGCATTCGCGGCCACTCGCGTTCGGACCGGAACCGCTATCGCACCAAGGAAGAGATCGAAAGCTGGCAGCAGCGCGATCCCATCGCGCTGTTCGAAGCAGAGCTCACCGAGTTCGGCCTCCTCGGCGCCGACGACATCGCGGCGGTCCACGCCGGTGTCGAGACCGAAATCGCCGAGGCGATCCGGTTCGCAACCGAAAGCCCCGCCCCGTCGGTCTCCGAGCTGACGCGGTTTGTCTACACAGAAGAAAACAAGGTCTGATCGGGATGGAAGCGCCGGTTCGCGAACTCAGCTATTCGCAGGCGATACAGGAAGCCCTCGCCATCGCCATGGAGCAGGACGACCGCGTGTTCCTCATGGGCGAGGACATCGGCGTCTATGGCGGCGCCTTCCAGGTGACGGGCGATCTCGTGCACCGTTTCGGCGAAGAGCGCGTGATGGATACGCCGATCTCCGAACTCGGCGGTGCCGGCGTTGCTGTCGGCGCGGCGCTGACGGGGCTGCGCCCCGTGTTCGAGTTCCAGTTCTCGGATTTCGCCGCGCTGGCGATGGAACAGATCGTCAACCAGGCCGCCAAGATCCGCTTCATGCTCGGCGGCGCCGTTTCGGTGCCTCTGGTGATGCGCTTCCCCGCGGGCTCCGGGACCGGAGCCGCGGCCCAGCACAGCCAGAGTCTGGAAGCATGGCTCGGGCACGTGCCGGGACTCAAGGTGGTTCAGCCCTCCACCCCGCACGACGCCAAGGGCCTCCTGCTGGCGGCCATCGCCGACCCGGATCCGGTGATGTTCTTCGAGCACAAGCTGCTCTACAAGGCGAAGGGGCCCGTGCCGGAGGGGTACTATACCGTGCCGATCGGCAAGGCGGCGGTGACGCGGCCGGGGCGTGACCTGACCATCGTCGGCACGTCCATCATGGCCGTCAAGGCGCTCGAAGCCGCCGACGCGCTTGCCGCGGAAGGCATCGATGCGGAAATCATCGACCTGCGCAGCCTGCGCCCGATGGACACTGCTACCATCATCGACAGCGTGAAGCGCACCGGTCGCCTGATGTGCGTCTACGAGGGCGTGAAGACGCTCGGCGTTGGCGCTGAAATCAGCGCCGCCATCGCGGAGAGCGAGGCTTTCGACTTCCTCGATGCGCCGATCGTTCGTCTCGGCGGCGCCGAGTCTCCCCTGCCCTACAATCCCGATCTCGAAAAGGCGGCCGTGCCGCAGGTGCCGGATATCGTGGCTGCGGCGCGCGGGCTGGCGAAGGGACGGATCTGATGGCGACGGAAGTTTTCCTGCCCCGCGTCGACATGGACATGGCCTCGGGCAAGATCGCTCGGTGGTACGTGGAGGACGGCGCCAGCATCGCCCAGGGCGATCCCCTGTTCGAGATCGAGACCGATAAGGCAGCGATGGAGATCGAGGCGCCGGCCTCGGGGATCCTCCGGATCGAGGCCGAGACGGCGCAGGACATTCCGGTCGGCGCCATCGTCGGCTGGATTCTGGCTGCCGGCGAAGAGCCGCCGAAGAAGGCCGCCGCCGAAGGCGTGGTGCCGGCAGAGGCCGCGGAGACGGCGGCAGAGCCGGCGCCGGTGTCCCCGTCGTCACCCCGCGCCGAGCCGTCGAACGGCGAAATCCGGGCGACGCCGCTCGCCCGGCGGCTGGCGCGGTCGCAGGGCATCGATCTCGCCACCGTCACCGGTTCCGGCCCGCGCGGGCGAATCCAGGCGGCCGACATCCCGGACGAGGCCGCCGCCCCAGCCCATGCCCTCGCCCCGGCGGAGACGGACGCTGACGCGCCCGTGGGAAAAACCGTTCCCGCGCGGGCCAGATGCGCGCAGCCGCAACCGGCCGCGAACACCTCCGGCGAAGCCGTGCTTCATCGCGCGTGGCTTCGGCGAGGCGAAGGCGATCCGCTGGTTCTGATCCACGGCTTCGCTGCCGATCTCGGCGGCTGGCGGCCGTTCGTCGCCGCCAATCCGACCGGTCGGCCCGTCCTCGCCGTCGACCTGCCGGGGCACGGCCTCTCCCCCCTGCTCGCCCGCAATTCGGTCGAAGACTTCGCCGCTGCCGTCGCGCAGACGCTCGCCGAAGAAGGCGTTTCGCGAGCCCATGTGGTCGGGCATTCGCTCGGCGGTGCCGTTGCGGCGACGCTGGCGGACAGCGGGTTCGATGCACTCTCGCTGCTGCTGCTCTCGCCGGCTGGCCTCGGTCCCGATATCAACGGCGCATTCCTGGATGGGCTTGCCCGAGCGCGCGGCGAGGAAAGCCTGGCGCCGTGGCTGAGGCTTTTGGTCTCCGATGCGGAAGGCCTTTCGCCGGGCTTCGTGCGCGCAACTGCTGCCGCTCGCGCGGATGGACGGCTTGCGGGCCAGCAGGCCGCCGTCGCCGCCTCCCTCTTCCCCGACGGCACGCAAGCCTTCTCGATCCGGCCGACCTTGTCCCGGCTGCAGATGCCGACCCGTATCGTGTTCGGGCTCGACGACGCCATCATCCCGTCACGCCATGCGAGCGGGCTGCCGGGCAACATCGCGCTGCACTTCTTCGCGAATGTCGGCCACATGCCGCACATCGAGATCAAGACGGACGTCGGCCGCATCCTCGCCGAACAGATCAGGGCGAACTGAGCGCCGCGCGCGGCACGGATCTGCTCCAGCTTTTGAATCTGGAGCGATTCTTTCCGATCTGATGAGTCCATCAGATCGGAAATCGCTCTAAACGCCGGCCCGTCCGCAGCCGCACCGTTCAACGCAGGAACGGTGCCGGCGGCGCGAAGGAAGCCACCTCCTCGTGGTGGTAGCACTGCCACCCGAGATAGCGCCCTACGGCTTCCTCGACCACGGCGGCGTGATGGCCGCGCACCATGGCGACGTGATGCTCGAATCCGTTGCGTGAGATGAACGTCAGGAGTTCGCGCAGCCGCGGCACCTGCGTCACCGCGATGCCGCCGTCCATGCCGAACGGATCGTCGGTGAAATCACCTTCTCCCACATAGGTCTTCAGGGCGCCGCGCCGGTCGTCGGTGGACAGGCGGAAATAGGTCAGCGGCCCCGGCTGGACCTTGCCCTTCACGGCACCGAAGCACTTTTCCGGCCCGACCACGGTGCCGATGACGCCGAGATTGGAAATCTCAGGCTCCTCGCCGATGAAGCTTTTCGGAAAGTTGCCGCAATGCGTGCAGACGCACTTGTCGCGCACGTCTCCGTAATTGTTGTTCCAGTCGAGCAGCGCGGGCGGCGTTCCGGCTGCAAGCGCCAGAGCGTACATCGAGATCGCACCGGCGACGTCTACCTCGCAGGCGCTCGGCTGCAGCTTCTCTCCCATCATCGACATGGACAGGCAGGTGGCGCAGCCGAAATTGTCCTGCATCGACGTCCAGCACTGGATCGATGACGCGTCGCATTCGTTCTCCGCCATCCAGCGATCGACCGCCACGCCGAAAGAGGCCTGCCGGACGATATTCTCACGGGCGATGTAGGATGGAATGCGGCCGTAGGCGAAGATCTCCTCCAGCCGGGACTTCACCTCCGCATCCTGATCACCGAGCTTCGCCGCGCTGGCGATGATCTCCGAAAGATCGACCGTGACCACCGAAATGCCGCTCGCCTGCAGCAGCTTCTCTGAGAAGCGCATCGTCTGGAACGGCGCGGTTCGGGCGCCGATGGCACCGATCCGGGCACGCTTCAATCCGCGCACCGTGCGGCAGACCCGCACGAAGCGATCGAGGTCGGCGGCGAACTCGGCACCGTCCAGATCGCTCGTGTGCGACGTCGTGTCGGTGAAGGCGATGCCATATTGATAGAGGTTGCTGGTGACGGAGATCTTGCCGCAGAAGGCATCCCGGCGGCCCTTGAGATCGACCTTGTCCACCGTGTCGTTGCACGCCTGCAGCAGCACCGGCACGCCGAGCTCGGCCATGGCGATGGTCTCGACCACGGCGATCTCGTCGCCGAAATTCGGAAGCGACACCACGAGACCGTCGATCTCGTCGCGATTTTCCCTGAAAAATCGCGCATATTTGCGGGCATCGTCACGGGTCTCCACCGCACCGTTCGGAGTCGCATCGGCCGGGAGAATGCGGTAGCCGATCCCGAGCTTTTCGCACTGGGCGATCAGATCGGCCCTCGCCTGGGGGGCATAAGCCGCGTTGAAGAAAGCGCGGCTGGAGACGATCAGACCGAGCGTGATCGTCTTGTTCATGGGCCTCATATGGGTTCCTCCGGGGGTGCGACGGGCCTCAGTGGGCTGCGGCGCTTCGTGTTGGAATCAATCTAGCCAGCGCATCGCCTCGCGGCAATAACGAAATCTTTCGTTTTTAAAGACCCATTATTGTTTGAATTTTATCATTTTATATCAATAATTTATGCCACTTTCGACCCACGCCGCCCAACGTTGACAGCGTCGGATTTCTCGGGCATGGGTGATCAAATCAAAAAAAATCGCTAGCGTTCGAAAAGGCGCTTAGGGGAGGATATGACGGTGATATCGAGCCGGGCCGCAATGGCGGCCCTCGTTCTTGCCGTGACCTGCGCGACGCTGCAGGGGTGCAAGATCATCTCCATCGCAGACGAGACTGCGGCCGAGCAGGCCAAGGGCGCGGGGATAACCGGCCGCGCGGCGCAGGCCTGGACCGGCGAGGGGGCGGCGTATTTCGCGAAGGCGGCGAAACCCGTGACCGAGGTGCTGCCGGCGATCAGGGCGAATCTCGACGACGCCGGGCGCACCTACGGATACCGCCAGGCCGCGGAGGGCGCGCCCTGGACCTTCGTCGTCTCCGGCTCCGGCACGGTGAAGGCCAAGAACACGCAGTCCCGCGCCGGCACCCTGGTGGTGACGCTCGACGGCGCGGACCCGGCGACCGACGTCACGCTGCAGATCGGCCCTGTGGTACGGGGCAACGCGGTGCGCGACAGCCTGCCGTTCATCTCGTTCAAGGACTTCGAGAACCAGCTCGACTACGCCGACATGGGCAAGGCGCTCAACGCCGAGGCCCTGAAGGCGATCGAGGGGCCGGCGGCCACGCTGGAGGCTGGCGGCAAGGTCGATTTCGTCGGCGTCATCAGCCTCTCCTCCTCATCCGAGAAGGTGCTGATCACCCCGGTTTCCCTGAAGGCCGGCACATGAGCGCGAGCGAACCGCAGGCGATCCTGCGCGCCGAGCGCATCACCAAGACCTTTCCGGGCACGGTGGCGCTGAAGGACGTCGACTTCACCGTTCATGCCGGTGCGGTGAACGTGCTGATCGGCGAGAACGGCGCCGGCAAGTCGACGCTGATGAAGATCCTTGCCGGCGTGGAGCGGCCGACCTCCGGTACCATCACGCTCGAGGGTCAGCCGGTGAGCTTCGCCTCCGTGCACGACGCCGCCCGAAAGGGCATCGGCATCGTGTTCCAGGAACTGAACCTCTGCCCGAACCTGTCGGTGACGGACAACATCTTCCTCGGCCGCGACCTTACCGTGGCCGGCTTCCACATCGACCGCGTGGCCCAGCGCGCCCGGACGAGCGCGCTCCTGAAGCGCCTGGAGGCCGACATCGATCCCGACACCCTGGTCGGCGACCTGATGATCGGGCAGCAGCAGATTGTCGAGATCGCCAAGGCGCTCGCCGAGGATGCGCGGGTGCTCATCATGGACGAGCCGACCTCGGCCCTGTCGGTGTCGGAAGTCGAGGTGCTGTTCCGGGTGATCGAGGATCTCAAGCGCTCGGGCGTCTCGATCATCTACATCTCCCACCGGCTGGAAGAGCTGATCCGCATCGGCGACCATTTCACCGTTCTTAGGGACGGCCGCCTGCAGGCTGCCGCGCCCAAGGCGGATGTCTCGATTCCCTGGATCATCCGCCAGATGCTGGGCGCCGACAACGTCATCGCCAAGCGGCCGCCTGCGATCGCGCCCGGCGAGGCGGTGCTGCGGGTCGAGGGGCTCAGCGTGCCCCGGAGGGGCGGCCTGGCGGTGGAGGACGTCACGGTTTCGTTCCGCGCCGGCGAGATCACGGCCATCTACGGCCTGCTCGGTGCCGGCCGCACGGAGCTGTTCGAGACGCTTTACGGCGTCCGGCAGGCCGGCAGCGGCTCGGTCACGCTCAACGGGCGCGAGATCGGCGGCCTTGCCGTCAGCGACCGGCTGAAGGCCGGCATCATCCTGGTGCCGGAAGACCGCCAGCGCGACGGACTGGTGCAGAACCTCTCGGTCGGCGGCAATCTCGGGCTGTCGAGCCTGCGACGCTTCACCCGGTTCCTGTCGATCTCCAAGACTGACGAGGCGCCGCTTCTGAAGGACATGGTGAAGCGGCTCCACATCAAGACGGCCGGCGTCGACGCGCCGATCACGTCGCTCTCGGGCGGCAACCAGCAGAAGGTGGTGATCGGGCGGACGCTGCTGACCAGACCCACCGTGCTGCTGCTCGACGAGCCGAGCCGCGGCATCGACATCGGCGCCAAGGCGGAGGTGTTCAGCACCATGCGCGACCTGGCGGATGCGGGCCTCGCGGTGGTCTACACCACGTCCGATCTCAAGGAGACCCATGCGGTGGCCGACCGGATCCTGGTCATGGCCTATGGCCGCATCACGGCCGACTTCCCGGCCGACGCCGCCAGCGACGAGGCGATCGTGCTGGCCTCCACCCACAAACATCCGTCGGCTGCGCCGGCCGCAGCCTGAGGACACGCGACGATGTCGATCACTTCCGCTCTTCCCGCGCCCTCCGGCAACCAGTCGATCCTGCTGCTGATCCTGAAGCTGCGCACGTTCATTGCGCTGATCGCGGTCACGCTGTTCTTCGCCTTCATGGCACCGAACTTCGTGTCCGTGGCCAATGCGGTGATCATTTCCAAGCACGTCGCGATCAATGCGATCCTCGCCATCGGCATGACCTACGTGATCCTGACCGGCGGCATCGACCTTTCGGTCGGCTCCATCGTCGGCCTCACGGGCATGGTCGCCGGCGGCCTGATCGCCTACGGCCTGCGGATCGATGCCCTCGGCATCATCATCTATCCGAACGTGTACGAGGTGGTGCTGATCGCGCTCGCCGTCGGCGTGTTCATCGGCGCCATCAACGGCCTGCTTATCACCAAGCTCTCGGTCGCCCCCTTCATCGCGACGCTCGGCACGCTCTATGTCGCCCGCGGCGCGGCGCTGCTGCTTTCGGGCGGCGCGACGTTCCCGAACCTCGTCGGCAAGCCGGAGCTCGAGAACCAGGGGTTCCCGGTCATCGGCGCGGGCACGCTGTTCGGGGTGCCGTATTCCGTGCTGATCCTCGTGGTGCTCGCGCTCATCGCGGCCTATGTGGCCACCCGCACCCCGTTCGGGCGCCGGGTCTATGCCGTCGGCGGCAACGAGCGGGCGGCCGCGCTTTCGGGCGTGCGGGTCGACCGGGTGAAGCTCGCGGTCTACATGATTTCCGGCTTCTGCGCGGCCGTGGTCGGACTCATCGTATCGTCGCAGCTCGTCGCCTCGCATCCCGCGACCGGAACCTCGTTCGAACTCAATGCCATCGCCGCGGCGGTTCTCGGCGGCACCTCGCTGTCCGGCGGTCACGGCCGCATCGGCGGCACCATCATCGGCGCCTTCGTCATCGGCGTGCTGAGCGATGGACTGGTGATGATGGGGGTCAGCGAATTCTGGCAAATGGTGATCAAGGGCCTTGTCATCATCGCGGCCGTGGTCCTTGATCAGCTTCAACGCAGACTCGCTGCCCGCAGCCGCCAGGGCTGACCATGGGGCGACGGAACAGGGCACCGATGGCCGAACCTTCCACCGCAACCGCAGGCGCCGCCGGCCAGAAGGGCCGGCGGCGCAAGGTGGTACCGGACGCCCCCCGCCAGAACCTGCTGGCCGAGCCGCGGCGCATGAAGATCCTCGAATGGCTTCAGGAGGAAGGCAGCGCCCGGGTGCGCGACCTCTCGGCCGCCTTCAGCGTCTCGGAAGCAACCGTGCGCCAGGACCTCGAGCGGTTGGAAGCGGACGGTTTCATCGTCCGCGAGCACGGCGGTGCTTACCTGAAATCGGTGCCGCAGCAGGTGCAGTCGATGTCGCTGCAGCACCTCGTGAACATGGACCGCAAGAAGATGATCGGTCGCACCGCCGCCGCGCAGGTGGCGAACGGCGAGACGATCATCCTCGATTCCGGCTCCACCGTCACGGAAATGGCGAAGAGCCTGGTCGAACACGAGCATCTCAACGTCATCACCAACGCGCTCAACATCGCACTGACGCTCGGCGCGCTGCCGAGCATGACGGTCCACATGCCCGGCGGCCAGTTCAAGGCGCCGACGCTGTCGCTGACTGGCGAGAAGTCCGTCGAGTTCTTCCAGGGCATCTTCGCCGAAAAGCTGTTCCTGGCGACGGCCGCGGTGTCGTTCGAGGCCGGGCTGACCTTCCCCGCCCTCGCGGACCTGCACATCAAGCGGGCGATGGTGAAGGCGGCCTCCCGGATCTATCTCCTGGCGGATTCCACCAAGATCGGCCGCAACTCGTTCTCGTCCCTCGGCCCGGTGAGCCTGATCCACTGCCTCATCACCGACGACGGCATCTCGGCCGACGACAAGGCCGAGTTCGAGCGGCGCGGCATCGAGGTGATCGTCGCCCGCTGATTGCGGGGATAAGCGGCGTTTCGCAGCATTTCGCAAAAAATCGATAGCGACCGAGATTCGCGTTCCTGAGCGCGCGGATCGCCAGCATTTCTGCCGTTTTTCCGACCATCGCCCGCCCGCGTGCCGTGTGCGCGCCTGCGCGCCCATGTGCGCTTCATGCGCGCCTCAAGCCCGGAATTCGCGCTCCATCGCCCCGAAATGCGCGCTCATGTTCGCTTGAACGACGAAAATCCGCCGCGTTCAGATTGACTCGCGACGGATCGATCTGTAATCGTCAAAAAACAAAAAAAATCGCAATCAGTCGAAAGTGACTGGTCGATATCGGGACGGAAATCCAAGCCCAAACGGAGAAGGCAACATGAAGTTCTCGCGGTTCCTCGCCGCCGTCGCCATCGGCGCGCTCGCCCTGTCGGGCTCCGCCGCCCACGCTGCGGAAAAGCTCATCGTCATCATCACGCCGAGCCACGACAACCCGTTCTTCGCCGCCGAGGCGATGGGTGCCGAGGCGCGCGCCAAGGAACTCGGCTACGCCACCAAGACCTATTCGCACGACGACGACGCCAACAAGCAGAACGACCTCGTCGACGCCGCCATCGCCGCCAAGGCGGCCGCGATCATCCTCGACAATGCCGGCGCCGACGCTTCGGTGACCGCCGTGCAGAAGGCGAAGGACGCGGGCATCCCGTCGTTCCTGATCGACCGCGAGATCAACGCCAAGGGCGTCGCGGAAGTGCAGATCGTCTCCAACAACTACCAGGGCGCCACGCTGGCCGCCGAGGCCTTCGTGTCGTCGCTCGGCGAGAAGGGCAACTATGTCGAGCTGACCGGCAAGGAATCCGACACCAACGCCGGCATCCGCTCCAAGGGCTTCCACGACGTCATCGACCAGTATCCGGACCTGAAGATGGTCGCCCGCCAGTCGGCGAACTGGAGCCAGACCGAGGCCTATTCCAAGATGGAGTCCATCCTGCAGGCCAACCCGGACATCGCCGGCGTGATCGCCGGTAACGACACCATGGCGATGGGCGCGCTCGCGGCGCTGGAAGCCGCCGGCCGCAAGGACGTGAAGGTGGTCGGCTTCGACGGTTCCAACGACGTGCGCGACGCCATCCTGGCGGGCAAGATCGTCGCGACGGCCCTGCAGCCGGCCTACCGGCAGGCGCAATATGCGGTCGAACTCGCCGACACCTACCTCAAGGACGGCAAGACCGGCGTCGACGAGAAGATCTCGATGGATTGCGTGCTGATCGACAAGGACAACGCCGCCAAGCTCGACAACTTCCAGATCAAGAACTGACATCCGACGCGGGGGCGGGGGAACGCCGTCCGGCACCGTTCGCCGGGCGGCGCCCTTCCACCCCAACGACCGAAGCGCCGGAAGCCCCGGCCGCACCGGACGATGTCTTCCCCGGCCCCACCGCGGGGGAAGACGCCGAAGAGACGAAACGACGCCGACACGCAACACGCGAAGACGCCAGACGACGACACGGGGAACGGCGGCGGCGGGCCGCGCCTTCCCCCCTCCCGGACGCCCCAAGCCGTACCGGGAACCGCCGGCGCCGAGGCGCCACGCCGCGAGCACGACATTCGGGCGCGAAATCGAACGCAACATCTGGCTCGCCCCCTGACGCGAGCCCCGGCGCGATGTCCGGCGCGACTTGTAACGCGACTTGTGACGCGACTTGCGGCCACCCCGACCATCCGGAGACGACGGTGACACTCGACCTGACCCAACCTCCCCTTCCGTCCGAGATCGCCGCGGCATCGCGGGACGAGCGGGCGCGCCGTCTGAAAGAGACGGCCAATGCCGTCCGCCGCTCCATCGTGCGCATGATCGATGCCGCCCGCGCCGGCCACATCGGCGGCGATCTTTCGGTCACGGACATCCTCACCACGCTCTATTTCGGGGTGCTGAAGCTCGATCCCGCCAATCCGCTGGCCGCCGACCGCGACCGCTTCATTCTGTCCAAGGGCCATTGCGCCGCCGCGCTCTATTCGGTGCTGGCACTGCGCGGCTTCATCGATCCCGCGCTGCTCGACAGCTTCATGAAGCCGCTCTCGGTGCTGAACGGCCATCCGAACCGCCGCAAAGTGGCAGGCGTGGAGGCCAATACCGGCCCGCTCGGCCACGGCCTGCCCATCGCCGTTGGCAGCGCCATCGCCTCGCGCCTGTGCGGCGGCGGCTGGCGCACCTTCGTGGTGCTCGGCGACGGCGAGATGCAGGAGGGATCGAACTGGGAAGCCGCCATGGCCGCCGGGCACCGCGGGCTCGACACGCTGTGCGCGATCGTCGACCGTAACCGCCTGCAGCAGGGCGCGCGGACGGAGGACACCAACCGGCTCGATCCGCTGCCGGAGAAGTGGGCCGCGTTCGGGTGGGAGGCCGTGGAGATCGACGGCCACGACCATGCCGCGCTCTATGACCTGTTCACCCGGCCGCGCACCGGCCGGCCGCTCGCCGTGATCGCCAACACGCTGAAGGGCAAGGGTGTTTCCTTCATCGAAGACCGGGTCGAATGGCACCACAAGGTGCCCTCGGCCGACCAGGTCGCCCTTGCACTCGAGGAACTTGCCCGATGAACGCGCACATGCCCCCCGCATCCGAGACCTTCGATTGCCGGGTCGCGTTCGCCGAGACGCTGATCGCGCTGGCGCGCGCCGATGCCCGCGTGGTCGCGGTGTGCAATGACAGCGTCGGCTCCTCCAACCTGACGGCGTTCCAGAAGGAATTTCCCGACCGCGTCGTCAATGTCGGCATCGCCGAGCAGAACATGGTCGGCGTCGCCGCCGGGCTCGCCAACGGCGGGTTCGTGCCGTTCGTGTGCTGCGCCTCGCCCTTTCTGACCGGCCGCGCGCTGGAACAGGTGAAGGCCGATATCGCCTATAACGGGTATCATGTGGTGCTGTGCGGCATGAGCCCGGGCATGTCCTACGGCGAACTCGGGCCGACCCACCATTCCATCGAGGACCTGTCGTGGCTGCGCGCGATCACGGATCTTGCCGTGGTGGTGCCGGCCGATCCGGCCCAGACCGAGGCCGCGGTGCGCTGGGCGCATGCCGCCGGCAAACCCTCGTTCCTGCGCATCGGGCGCTTCAAGGTGCCCTCGGTCAGCGGCGGACAGGGCGAGGCCTTCGCGTTCGGCAAGGCCAACCGCCTGCGCGAGGGCCGCGACGTGACACTCGTCGCCACGGGAACGATGGTGTCGCGCGCGCTGGAGGCGGCGGAGGATCTCGCGGCGCGGGGCATCGAGGCCCGCGTTCTCAACATCGCCACCATCGTGCCGCTCGACGAGGCGGAGATCATCGCCGCGGCGCGGGAGACGGGCGGCATCGTGACGATCGAGGAAGGCGTCGTCAGCGGCGGCCTCGGCGCGGCCGTCGCCGAAGTGGTGGTGCGGACGCACCCGGTGCCGATGCGGCTTCTGGGCGTGCCGGGCTTCGCCCCGACAGGTTCGACGGCCTTCCTGCTCGACCATTTCGGCCTGAACCGCGCCGGCATCGCCGCCGCCGCCAGCGAACTGAAGGGCTGACGCCATGGGCCGCCCGCTGTTGCTCGCCATCGACCAGGGGTCCAGTTCCACCAAGTGCCTGCTCGTCGACGACGGCGGGCGGATCGTGGGGCGGGGACAGGCGCCGGTCGGCCAGTCCACCCCGGAACCGGGCTGGGTGCAGCAGGACCCGGCGGAGATCTGGGACAGCGTGCGCCGGGCCGTGGCCGCCGCGGTGCCGGAGGACCGGGCGGGCGATGTGGTGTCGGTCGGGCTTTCGACCCAGCGCGAAAGCTGCGTGATCTGGGACCGCCACACCGGCGAGGCCCTGACGCCGGTGCTCTCGTGGCAGGACCAGCGGACCGAGCCCTTGTGCGCGCGGCTGCGCGCCGCCGGCCACGGCGACACCGTGCGGCGGATCAGCGGCCTGCCGCTCGACCCGATGTTCTCGGCCGCGAAGGCGGCGTGGCTGCTCGACCGCATCGACCCGGAGCGCGCGAAGGCGCGAGCCGGGGCGCTGGTGGTGGGCACCATCGACAGCTTCCTGATGTCGCGGTTCGGCGGCGAGCCGGTGGTGGAGGCGGGCAACGCCTCGCGCACGCAGCTCGTCGACGTCGTGCGGGCGGATTATGCGCCGGAACTTCTGGAGCTGCTCGGCATTCCGCGCGCCGCGCTTCCGGACATCCGCCCCTCCGTCGGGCCGTTTCCCACCGTGCGCGGCCTTGCCCCGCTGCCCGACGGCGTTCCCCTGCACGCGGTGATGGCCGACAGCCACGCGGCGCTGTTCGCCCATGGCGCCTTCGCGCCCGGCCCGGTGAAGGCGACCCACGGCACGGGCTCGTCGATCATGGGCCTTATGGACCGGGCGGCGACGCGGGACGGCGCGACGCTCGACCCCGGCCTGTGCGTGACGGTGGCATGGTGGCTGGACGAGCCGGTGCTCGCCTTCGAGGGCAATGTGCGCTCGTTCGGCTCGACGCTGCTGTGGGCGGCGGACCTGCTCGGCATCGACGCCGCCGGGCTGGCCGAGCTCGCCGCGACGGTGGAGGATGCCGGCAATGTGCACCTCGTGCCGGGCTTCAACGGGCTTGGCGCGCCGTGGTGGGATGCGGGTGCGGTCGCCACGCTTTCCGGCATGGACCTCGGCGGCAGTCGCGCCGCGGTGGCGCGGGCGGCGCTCGATTCGCTCGCGCACCAGATCGCCGACGTGCTCGATTCCGTGCGGGCGAGCGGGGTGAGCGTCGAGCGGCTCCACGTCGACGGCGGGCCGACGCGCAACGCCCAGCTGATGGGGTTCGAGGCCGACATGACGGGGGTCACGGTCGCCCGTTCCGGCACGGAGGAACTTTCCGCCCTCGGCGTCGCCCATCTCGCCGGGCTCACGGCGGGCGTGTTCGACCGGCAGGCGCTCGCGGATTTCGACCGGGGCGCGACGCTGTTCGAGCCGCGCCTCGGACCGGAGGCGCGGGAGGACAAGCGCGCCCGATGGCGGCGGGCCGTGGCCCGTTCGCGGAGCTGATCCGCATTTCTTCGCACTTGCGAGAGATTGGCGCCTGCGGGAGCTTGCGGCAGCGCAGCGCGCTTGCTAGATCCGGAAGGCTGGGGCTTGCGCCCCGGTGAATTCTCAGGGCGGGGTGAAAGTCCCCACCGGCGGTGATGGCCGAGAGGCCGAGCCCGCGAGCGCTTCCCCGCTCTCCCGGCGGGGAAGGTCAGCAGATCCGGTGCGATCCCGGAGCCGACGGTCACAGTCCGGATGGAAGAGAATGTCGGATACCGGCCACCGGCGTCGCACGACGCGGGTGAAAGCCGGTTTTTGACGGCCCTGATTCTGGTCTTGTCATTGGAGACATCCATGAATCAGATACTCGATACCCGCCGCACCACCTCCTCTCCGCTGCAGCGCGTCGCCTTCGTGCAGGCCTGCTGGCATCGCGACATCGTCGACCGCGCCCGCGAGGGCTTCCTCGACGGGCTGGCGGAAAAGGGCCTCGCCGCGGACCTCGTCGACATCGTCGAGGTGCCGGGCGTGTTCGAAATCCCGCTGCAGGCCCAGCGGCTCGCGAAGACCGGCCGCTACGGCGCCATCGCCGCGTCCGGCTTCGTCGTCGATGGCGGCATCTACCGCCACGAATTCGTCTCGACCGCGGTGATCGACGGGCTGATGCGCGTGCAGCTCGATACCGGCGTGCCGGTGCTTTCCGCCGTGCTGACGCCGATCCGCTTCCACGAGCACGAGGAACACCGCACGTTCTTCCGCGAGCACTTCCGGGTGAAGGGCCGCGAACTCGCCGAAGCCTGCCACGCCGTGCTGGCGCTGAACGAGACCGTGGGCTGAGCGACACCTGCCGGCGATGCCGCGTGAGGCCACGCGGCGTTGCCGGCCTGGTTTCCCCTCCCCGCCGCCATGGCGACCGGCAGGCGCATTCGCAGCGGAGAAATCGGCCTGGCGGCGCTATGCTGCGGCGGACCGGGACGACCGGTCCCGCTTCCGGGTGACAGGACTTTTCCGTGAACCACACCGCAAGACCGCCTGAGCCGCTGCCGACCCTCGACGACGTGCGCGCCGCCGCCGCCCGCATCGAGGGCTCGATCGCCCGAACGCCGTTCCTGCAATCGCGGACGCTGTCGAAGGTGCTCGGCGCCACGGTGTGGCTGAAGTTCGAGAACCTGCAGTTCACCGCCTCGTTCAAGGAGCGCGGCGCGCTCAACAAGCTTCTGACGCTGTCGGCGGACGAGCGCAGCCGGGGCGTGATCGCCGCCTCGGCCGGCAACCACGCCCAGGGCGTCGCCTACCACGCCGCCCGCACCGGCGTCGCCGCCACCATCGTGATGCCGCTGACGACGCCGAACGTGAAGGTGGAGCGCGTGCGCGAGCACGGCGCCCGCGTGATCCTGCACGGCGCCACCTTCGCCGAGGCCGCCGCCGAGATGCACCGCCGCGCCGAGGCCGAGGGCCTGACCGTGGTGCACCCGTTCGACGACCCGGCCGTGATCGCCGGCCAGGGCACCGCGACGCTGGAGATGCTGGAGGCGGAACCCGCGATCGACACGCTGGCCATTCCCATCGGCGGCGGCGGGCTGATAGCCGGCGCGGCGCTGGTCGCCCGCGCCCTGAAGCCCGACATCCGCATCGTCGGCGTGCAATCGGCGATCTTTCCCGGCATGGCGCGCGCCGCCGGGCAGTTCGACGGCGCGGCGGCCTCCGGCTCGTCGGTCGCCGAGGGCATCGCGGTCAGCGATCCCGGGCAGATCACCCGGCGGATCGTGGCCTCCCATGTCGACCACATCGCGGTCGTGGGCGAGGATGCCATCGAGGAAGCCGTGGCATTGCTGCTGGGCGTGGAGAAGACCCTGTGCGAGGGCGCCGGCGCCGCCGGCATCGCGGCGATGACGGCCCGGCCAGAACTGTTCGCCGGCCGCACGGTCGGCGTGATCCTTTCCGGCGGCAACATCGATACCCGCGTGCTCGTGACCGTGCTGCAGCGCCACCTGACGCGCGTCGGCCGGATGGTGCGCATCCGCGCCGAGCTGCCGGACAATCCGGGCTCGCTCGCCCGCCTCACCACCATCGTCGCCGCCCACGGCGGCAACATCTACGAGCTGCGCCACGAGCGCTTCGCCGCCACCAGCCGCGCCAAGGAAAGCGCGGTCTCGGTCGATATCGAGCTGCGCGATCCCGCCGATCTCGGCCTGATGATGCAGGACATGACGGCCGAGAACTTCCTGGTGCGGCGCGAGGAGTTCTGACCGGCCCGTGTCGGAGGGCCGGGCCGGCCGGTTCACGCCGCGCCGCGGTCGCGCTCCTCGCGGGCGGGCAGCTCGGCGGACGGGGCGGAGCGGCGCACCGCCTGCGCGCGCGGGATGAACAGCGCGATGAAGATGCAGCCGAGCGTCATCACGAACATCGCCACGAAGGTGAGGTGAACGGCGTGGCCGAGCGCCGCGCGCACCGTATCGTCGGTGACCGTCAAGGCGCCGGTGCCGGCGAGCAGGTCGCGAAGCTGGTCCGCCTTGACGCCGCTCGGATCCCTGAGCAGCCCGAAATTGAGGATCGCCCCCAGCACCGCCGCGCCGAGCGTGCTGCCGAGATTGCGGGCGAACATGTTGGAGGCGGTGCCGGCGCCGCGCTCGTGGGCCTCGACGCTGCCCTGGATCAAAAGCAGCGACGTGACGCTGATGAGGCCCATCCCGAAGCCCATGACCATGGAGGCGAGGCCGGCGAGCTTCGCCGAACTGCCGGCGCCCATCAGCACGAAGACGGCGGCGCCGGCGGGCAACAGCACGCTGCCGATCAGCGTCAGCCGGCGCGCGCTGATGCGATGGTTGATCCGCGCCGCGATGGTGGCGCCGGCCGGCCAGCCGATCATCACCGCGGTCAGCGCGAAGCCGGCGACGAGAGCGGATTGGCCGAGCACGCCCTGCACGTAGATCGGCAGGAAGGTGGTGAGGCCCATCAGCGCCATGTTGGCGAGCAGCGTCAGCGCGTTGGCCGAGGCGAGCGGGCGGTAGCGCCACAGCTCGAACGAGATCATCGGGTCGCGCGCCCGGCGCTCCTGCATCACGAACAGCACGGAGGCGACGACGCACACCGCCGCCGCGCCGAGTTCGAAGCCGAGGCCGGCGCTGCTCGCTTCCGTCAACAGCAGCATCAGCGCGCCGATGGACAGCGCGGCGAGAATGGCGCCGGCGAGATCGACCGAGCCGCGTTTCAGCGCGACCTCCTCGTGCAGGAACAGGGTGTAGCCCAGCACCGCGGCGATGCCGATGGGCACGTTGATCCAGAAGATCCACGCCCAGTTCATATTGTGGACGATGATGCCGCCGAGCAGTGGCCCGATCACCGCCGACACCGCCCAGACGCTGGCGAGCCAGCCCTGAATCTTGCCGCGCTCGCGGACGGGATAGAGGTCGGCGATCACCGTCATCGCCGCCGGCTGGAGCGCGCCGGCGCCGATGCCCTGGATCAGGCGGAACGCCACCAGCGACACCATCGACCACGCGAACCCGGCCAGCACCGAGCCAAGGAGGAAGATGGCGATGCCCGTGACCACCACCGGCTTGCGGCCAAAGAGATCGGCGAGCTTGCCGAACACCACCGTCAGCGCGGTCTGGGTGAGGAGATAGGAGGAGAACACCCAGCTGTAGAGCGACAGGCCGCCGAGATCGGCGACGATCTGGGGCATCGCGGTCGCGACGATGGTGGCCTCGAACGCCACCATGGACATCGACAGCATCACGGTCGCGAGCACAACCCAGCGGACCGTCTTTCCGGACTTGCGTGACAGGGACATCGGAGGATCGGATCGGGCCGGCTTCGGACGTCGGGGCGGATTTCACGGACGCCGGGACATCAAGGCTTCGGGAGGCGCCGGCGCGTCCGGAGCGGGCGGGCCGGCGGCCCGCACCTTCGTGCGTCGTGTCGGATGCTTATACGCCCGATCGCGGGAAAACGTTGCAAGGGGGTGGGGAATTTTTGGGGGCAGACACTCAAGGGCTCGTACTCAAGCACGACGAAGCGAATGGCTGTTCCGAACGTTGGAAATAACGGGCCTTACTGCCCTGCAGCGGCGTTCGAAATCCGCTATGATCATCATTACAGCCGATAGCTGCACAGATTTGTGCGGTTCGACCCATTTTTGAACGGCTTTGCGGGCAAAGATCGAACGATCCGAACTCAATCGCGGCACGAACGCAAGGTTCGCACCGGTCAGGTTCAGGCAGATGGACGAAAAGCTGAAACTGCGCTTCAAGATCGGCGCCTACACGCCAGATACCATCCCGATGGAACGCCTCGCTCAATATATGAGCGACCTGGCGGCGATGCTTGGCGAGCAAAGCGCCGTGCATTTTGTGGAGTTGAAGGAAGGCAGCACCGAGATCGTCCATAAGGTCGATTATGAAGCCTATCCAACTGTCTTGAGCCGTGTGGATCGTGTCCGCCAGGGCATCGCAGACGTCGTTTACATGGATGCTTTTCGATCCATCAATAAGCGTCTCAAGGACGACAATGCCGTTGGCGGCCTGTTCGATGATAATCAAGGTGGAGAGCTGCTTGAGTTCTCCGGAAGGTACCCGCCGGAATCTCGCGTTATTGCGCCGATCAAGCAACCAGGAACGATCGACGGCGTCGTTATAAGTCTTGGTGGCAGGGACAATACGGTGCCTGTCAGAGTTCAGGATGGCGACACCATCCACCGCTGCTCTACCAGCCGCGATATTGCGAAACACTTGGGCCAGCACATTTTCGGCGCGGACCTTCGCTTTGCCGGCGTCGGAACCTGGACTCGGGACGAGCATGGAAGCTGGTCTTTGAAAGTGTTCGAGATCCAAAGTTTCGAGCCTCTGGACACCACGCCTTTGGATCGTGTGGTCAGCGAACTTCGGGCCATACGCGGCGCTGAATGGACCAGAGACACGTGGGATGAGCTCCAGGAACTGCGAGGAGACGACGAGGTCCACTAATGGTCGTCTTCGATGCGACTACTTTGCTGTTGCTGCTCGCGCCGGATGCGAGCGCACCACGGGATTCGAACGGGAATCCTGTTTCCTTTGCGAAAGAACGAATTGACGGGCTGGTTGCCGACCTTTCCAAACGCAAGGTCAAAATCATCATCCCGACTCCAGCGTTGAGCGAAGCACTTGTTCGGGCCGGTGCAGTCGCTGGTGAAGCCTATCTTGCGCGACTCAAGAAATCCGGCTGGTTCAAAATCGAGTCATTTGACGAACGAGCTGCCATAGAAGTCGCGGAAATGACGCGGTCAGCCATTGACCACGGAGACAAGAAAGACGGCAGTGCCGCCACATGGGCAAAAATCAAATACGACAGGCAAATTGTCGCCATAGCGAAGGTCAACTCAGCCTCGGCCATTTATAGTGACGACATCAATCTGTCCTCCTTTGCGAAGAGGGTTGGGCTGCACGTGATTAATGTAGCCGATCTTAAAGTTCCGAGCGAATCTCTTCAAATGGACCTATTGAATCAGGTCACCGAGAAAAAATATTCAAGCGTCGACAAAAGAGAAGATACTTAACCCCTCCTCTAATGAGTCTATTTTCTCACCAATTAGAGAATACAACGTCGTCTCAAAACTCAGATAAGATCATCTTATTTCGGAAGAAAACAATCTAAAATAATCGCCTGCAATCCCAGGTGATTGTCCCCCAATGTGATCACCCCCTCCCATCCAGCCCCCGTAGCGCCCCGTAAAGCTCTGGGCGGCGGTCGCGGAAGAGGCCCCAGGCGGCGCGGCGGGTGGTGGCGGCGTCGAGGTCGAAGGTGGCGGTGAGGACGGCTTCGCCTTCGCGCTCCGCGACGGCGACGAGCGCGCCGGAGGCGTCGGCGATGAAGGACGAGCCGTAGAAGGTGATCTCGGTGCCGCTCGCGACGCGTTCCACCCCGACGCGGTTGGCGGCCGCGACCGGCATGAGGTTGGCGCCGGCATGGCCGCGCATCGTCACCTGCCAGTGGTCGCGGGAATCGAGGCCGGCGTCGGCCGGCTCCGAGCCGATGGCGGTCGGATAGAGCAGCATCTCCGCGCCCTGGAGCGCCATCGCCCGCGCGGCTTCCGGAAACCACTGGTCCCAGCAGATGGCGAGGCCGATGCGGCCGAACCGCGTCCCGAACACCTTGAAGCCGGTGTCGCCGGGGCTGAAATAGAACTTCTCCTCGTAGCCCGGCCCGTCCGGAATGTGGGACTTGCGGTAGAAGCCGGCGATGGAGCCATCCGCGTCGACCATGACGGCGGTGTTGAAATAGGCCTGATTGGCGCGCTCGAACACGCTGACCGGAACCACGATGCCGAGTTCGGCGGCGAGCGCCCGGAAGCGGGCGACGGTCGGGTGCCCCTCCAGCGGGCGGGCGCGGGCGAAATGCACCGCGCTCTCCTCGGCACAGAAATAGGGTCCCTCGAACAGTTCCTGCACCAGCACCACGTTGGCGCCGCGGCCGGCGGCCTCGCGCACGAGGCGCTCGGCCGTGGCCACGTTGGCATCGATATCGTCGACGCAGGCGAACTGCACGACGCCGAGGGTGACCGGACGGGCCATCATTCGCCCTCGAAGCCGGTGAGCACGCCGACCGCGTTGACCGCGATCTCGGCGACCGCATAGCCGCCTTCCATCACGAACAGCGTCGGCAGCCCGAGTTCGGCGATGCGCCGGCCGATCTTCGGATAATCCGGCGTCTTCAAGAGAAAATGGCTGATCGGGTCCTTCTCGAAGGTATCGACCCCGAGGGAGACGACCACGACATCCGGCTTGTAGGCGGCGACCTTGCGGCAGGCATCGTCGAGCGCCGCGCCCCAGACCGCATAGTCGGTGCCGTGGGGCATGGGATAATTGACGTTGAAGCCCTCGCCCGGCCCGGAGCCGTGCTCGTCGGCATGGCCGAGCAGGAAGGGATATTCGGTCAGCGGATCGCCGTGGAGGTTCACCACCATGACGTCGGCGCGGGAATAGAAGATCTCCTGCGTGCCGTTGCCGTGATGATAGTCGACATCGAGGATCGCCACCCGCGCGGCGCCGTTGTCGCGGAAGTGCTGGGCGGCGGCGGCGGCGTTGTTGACGTAGCAATAGCCGCCCATGAAGCGGCTGCCGGCATGATGGCCGGGCGGACGGCAGAGCGCGAACGCGGCCCGCTCGCCGTTCCGCACGAGGTCGGCCGCGGTGATGGCGGATTCCAGCGACGCCACGACGGCCGGATAGGTGCCGGCGACGATCGGCGCGCCGGTATCGAGCGAATAGAAGCCAAGCAGGCCGTCGATGGATTTCGGCGGCTTGTCGGCGCGCAGGCCCGGAATCGGCCACACCATCGGCAGCGCCGGGGTATGGCGGTCCATCGCGGTCCAGAGGGTCCACGCATCGGCGAGGAAGGCGAGATAATCGGCGGTGTGGACGCCCTGGGCCGGACCGATGCCGTGCGCGACGGGCGCGAGGATGGGGCCGAGGCCGACCTCCTCGATGCGGGAGCGGATGAACTCGGCCCGGACCGGCTTCTCGAAGCCCGGGACGAAGGCGCCGTTGCAGAATTCGAAATAGCCGGAATGGCCGTGATGAAGCGGACTGTAGACAGTCTTCATGATGGCATCTTTCGATGGGGACGAAGGTGGCGGCGCGGCCCGAACCGCGCCGCCGGAAGCGTTGGCAGGGGCCGGGCGCAGGACGCGGCCGGAAGCGCCCGGCCGCGATCGCGCCGTCCGGCGTTTGCCGCGTCAGGTCTTCAGGCGCGTCCAGACGCGATCCATCAGCTTGGTGGCGGCCTCGGAACAGGCCGGGGTGAACACCACCTTGAGATCGGCCGGTGGGTTCAGCTCGGGCGCGCCCTGCATGGACTTCTCGAAGAACTTCTCGCTGCCCATGACGGCATTGGAATATTTGGTGAAATTCGACTGCAGCGCCATGTTCTCCGGCTGCATGATGAAGCTCAGGAACTTCTTCGCGTTCTCGGGATTCTTCGCGGTGGCGGGCACGGCGACGTTATCCATCCAGCCGACCACGCCTTCCTTCGGATAGACGTACTTGATGGCCGGGTTCAGCTCGCGCGAGCGCATCGCCGCGCCATTCCACTGCTGGTGCACCACGGTCTCGCCGGTGGCCTGCCGCTCGATGATGCCGTCGGAATTGTAGACCTTCACGAACGGCGCCTGGGCGAGCAGGAGGTCCTGCACCTTCTTCATGTTGGCGGTGTCGGTCTGGCACGGCTCCATGTCGAGATAGCGCTCGGCGAGGCTGATCACCTCGGACGGCGAGGAGAACATGCCGACCTTGCCCTTCAGTTCCTCCGGCGGCTCGAACAGGAGCTTCAGGCTGTCGGCCGGGCCCTTGTAGGCGTCGGTGTTGACGGAATAGGAGGTGGTGCCCCAGTTCCAGGGAATGGTGTAGGCGTTCTCGCGATCCCAAACCGGCTTGGTCCAGCGCGGGTCGAGATTGGCGTAACCGTCGATCTTGGGGGCATCGATCTTGGCGATCAGCCCTTCCTTGGCGAAGATCTCGACGAAGTCCGACGACACGATGACGATGTCGTAGCCGGCCGAACCGGACTTCAGCTTGGCGAGCAGCGTCTCGTTGGAATCGTAGGTATCCACCGTGACCTTGATGCCGGTGTCCTTCTCGAACTTCGCCACCAGTTCGGGCGCGGTGTAGTCGGTCCAGTTGTAGATGAACAGGTCGCCCTCGGCCTTGGCCGGGGAGGCCGCCCACAGGGCGGAGAGCAGGAGAGCTGCGGCTAGGCGCTTCATCGTCGTTCAACCTCTGGCTTTTTCGTTGCAATCGGTTCCGGCGCTCATTTTTCGACCCTGGCGCCGCGCCGCATTACCAGGAAGGCCGCCACCACGGCCGCGACCGAGGCCGCGAGCAGGAGCGTCGCGGCGGCATTGGCCTCCGGCGTGACCCCGAGGCGCAGCATTCCGTAGAGATAGACCGGCAGTGTCGTCGATCCGGCCTCCGCGACCATGAGCGTGATCAGAAAATCGTCGAGCGACACAATGAAAGCGAGCATCGCGCCCGAGACGATGCCCGGCATCAGAAGCGGCAGCGTGACCCGGCGGAAGACCTGCCATTCGCCGGCATAAAGATCGCGGGCGGCATCCTCGATGTCGCGCGGGGTGTCGCGCAGCCGCGCGCGGATGGGCAGAAGCGCGAACGGGATGCAGAACACGATGTGGGCGATGGCGACGTTGGCGATGCCGAGGCGCAGCCCGATGGCGGAGAAGAACACCAGCGTCGCGATCGCGGTCACGATCTCCGGCGCCACCAGCGGCAGCGCGATCAGCGCCTCCGCCCCGCCGCGGCCGAGAAAGCGCCGGCCGCGTTCGAGCGCGATCGCCGCGGGCACCGCGACCACGGTCGACACCACCGTGGCCGCCACGGCGACGATGACGCTGTTCATCGCCGCGCGGCGGAGATCGGCGTTGGAGATCGCCTTGGCGAACCATTGCAGGCTGAAGCCGCCCCACGTCATCGCCAGGTTGGAGGCGTTGAAGGCATAGACGATCAGCACCACCAGCGGCGCGTAGAGGAACACCATGACGAGCACGGCGAACACGCCGAGGCCGGGCGTGGCGCGCCAGTCGAACCCCTTCGCCCCCTGCCCCGCGCCCATCACGCCACCCCCGCGCCGCGGCGGCGGGCGCTCCACACCAGCGCGGCCAGCACGAACGCCATCAGGATCATCGAGGCGGCGGCGCCGAACGGCCAGTTGCGCGACGACGAGAACTGGAGCTGGATCAGGCTGCCGATCATCAGCTTCTTGCCGCCGCCGAGCAGATCCGGCGCGAGGAAGGCGCCGAGCGCGGGCACGAACACGAGCGCCGTGCCGGCCGCGATGCCGGGCTTCGCCAGCGGCCACACCACATGGCGGAACGCGGCCCAGCGGCCGGCATAGAGATCGTGCGCCGCCTCGATCAGCCGCGGATCGAGCTTCTCCAGCGTCGAATAGATCGGCAGCACCATGAACGGCAGGAACGAATAGACGAGCCCGAGCAGGATGGCCTCGTTGGAATAGAGAAAGGTGATCGGCGTCTCGATCAGGCCGAGGCGGATGAGGCCGCCATTGAGAAGGCCCTGGTCGCGCAGGATCAGCACCCAGCAATAGGTGCGGATCAGGAGGTTGGTCCAGAACGGGATGGTGACGGCGAGCACCAGGAGATCGCGCGCCGGGCGCGTGCGGCACACCATGTACCAGGCGAGCGGCAGGCCGATCAGCACCGAGAACACCGTCGTCAGCCCCGCGAGCACGATCGAGCGGCCGAAGATGATGAGATAGGTGTCGTCGAACAGCAGGCTGTCGTCGAGATCGCGGTCGAACAGGAAGCGCACATAGGCGTCGGCGGTGAACGGCAGCTTCACGCCGCCATAGGCCCCCGCGGTGAGGAAGGAATAGGCCGCGGCGATCAGCATCGGCGCGACCATGAACACGAGGATGATGAGGAGGGCCGGCGCGACCATCCTCAGGGTATGATCGGCGCGGCCCGGGGTCATGATGCCACCGCGTCGTCTTCGACCGCGCGGGCGGCGTGGGCATCCCACGTCACGGTGACCGGCCCGCCGACCTCCAGCCCAGCGACGGGATCGCGCAGCCGCGCCTTGACCGGCGTGCCGTCGGCAAGCGTCATCTCGTAGAGCACGTCGGAGCCGAGGAACGTGACGGCCCGCAGCGTGCCGGCGAGGCCGGGGCCTCCGGTCGAAAGCCGCACCCGCTCCGGGCGGACCGCGACGACGCCGCTGCCGCCCGTCGCGGCGAGCGCGGCCGGGATGAGATTGGCCTCGCCGATGAAATCCGCCACGAAGCGCGTGCGCGGCCGGGCGTAGATTTCCTCCGGGCCGCCGACCTGGAGCACGGCGCCGGACCGCATAACCGCGATGCGGTCGGACATGGCGAGCGCTTCTTCCTGGTCGTGGGTGACGAGCACGAACGTCACCCCGGTCTCGCGCTGGAGGCGCTTCAGCTCGCCCTGCATCTCGCGGCGCAGCTTGAGATCGAGGGCCGACAGCGGCTCGTCGAGCAGGAGCAGCCGCGGCGCCGGGGCGAGCGCGCGGGCGAGCGCGACGCGCTGCTGCTGGCCGCCGGAAAGCTGGGCCGGGCGGCGGTTGGCGAACGTATCCATGCGCACGAGGCCGAGCACGGTGGCGACGCGGCGGCGGATCTCGTCCGCGGGCCTGCCGAGCCGCGCCAGCCCGAAACCGACATTCTCGGCCACCGTCATATGCGGGAACAGCGCGTAGGACTGGAACACGGTGTTGATCGGCCGCCTGTGCGGCGGGAGCGAGACGACGTCGACGCCATCGAGCCGGATTTCGCCGGTGGTCGGGTGCTCGAAGCCGGCGAGCAGGCGCAGGAGCGTGGTCTTGCCGCAGCCGGACGGACCGAGCAGCGTGAAGAACTCGTTGCGGCCGATATCGAGGCTGACGTTGCCGAGGGCGGTGACGGTGCCCGCGCCGCTGCCGAAGGTCTTGGAAACCCCGGCGATCCTGACAAGCGGCCCCTCGGGATTTCCCGCGGGCGGCGCTTCGGCAGCATTCCTGATCAAGATCGGCCCCCGCCTCCAGACGCACCCGCGTCCCACCAGCAGGTCAAATTATGACCACGCCCAAAAACCGGCCGTCAAGCGCGTGTTTCGCCAATCCGGGGGAAACAGGTTTAATTCAGACGAAACGCCGATGGTGAGCGGCGGCGATCAGCCGACCCGGAAATGCAGGCGCGCGCGGTCGCTGCGGTAGACGCCGGTGTAATATTCGACAGGGTCGCCGGAGGCGGTGTAGGCGCAGGATTCGATGCCGATCACCGGCTGGTCGACCGGCGCGCCGAGCAGGGCGGCGTCCTCGCGGGTGGGCATCAACGCCTCGAGCCAGCGGTCGGCCCGCTTGACGACGATGCCGTACTGGCGGCGCAGGGTGTCGTAGAGCGAGCGGTTCTGCATGTTGACCTGATCGAGGCCCGGCGCCAGCGCCTCCGGGATCAGGGTGCGCACGATGATGCGCGGCATGCCGTCGACATGAAGCACGCGGTCGAGCGAGATCACCTTCTGGCCAGCCGCGAGCTTGAGGAGATGCCGGGCGCGCTCGTGGGGATCGGTGACGGTCTGGCGCAGCACCTGACGGGCGATGACCTTCTGCTTGCCGAGCAGTTCGCCGCTGAAGCCGGCGGAGGTGCCGAGGAAATCCTGCTCCTCGCGCTGGCTGGCGACGAAGGCGCCCTTGCCCTGGAGCTTGTAGATCACCCGCTCGTTGACGAGCTGGTTCAGGGCCTCGCGCACGACGGTGCGCGACACGCCGAACTCGGCGCAGAGCTCGTGCTCGGAGGGGAGTTTGGCGTGTTCGCCGAGGCCTTCCTCGTGGATGCGGGCGATCAGCGCGGACTTCACCTGCGACCACAGCGGCATGTGCGCCGGCGGCAGCGAGGACAGCGGGGACGGTCCGCCGGCCGGGGCGGGGGTCTCGTCGGCCGTTTCCGCCGCCGAACGGCCCGCCGGCTTGCGGCCGGCGCTTTCGTCGCGGCCGATGGTGGCCTGCCTCTTCATCACTTGCCTCTTCGATCCCGGGCGGTCTGCCGGGCGTGCGCGGTTTTCATCGCAATGCCAGTCCGCCGCGCCCACCGCAAGCCCAAGCGCGCCGCCGGCCGGGAACAGACACGGGCGGCGGGACGAGCCAAGGGCGGGTTCCGGCTCATCGCCCTGGAGCCGGTGGCCAACCGGAGCGACCGGACGGCGACCTATGCCGCCCGCGCCCAGTCCATCGCGACGCCGTGGCGGGTCGCCATCAGGGTCATGGTGGCCTGAAGTTCGGCCTCGCGCCGCTCGCCGCTCCAGTGCAGCGCGTCGCCGACGACCTCGGCGAGATCGGCGAGCGTCTCCCGGCAGGCGAGCCCCTCGAACGCCATCAGGGTGCGGCGCAGAACGATGTCGCCGAGTCGCTCGACACGCTCCTGCCGGGCGAGACAGGCGATTTCCGCCGCGGAATAGGTCGGCGCGCCGGCGATGGGACGGTCGGTCACCGCGGCGGCGATGGCCGTCGCGACCGCCTCCGCGCCGCTGCCGTAACGACCGGCGAGGTCGCGGACACGGGCGTCGGGCAGGCCGTGGCGGGCGGCGAGCGCCCGGACCCACGCGCCGAGGGCGGCCTCGTCGGCCGGGAAATCGCGCCCGCCGCCGACCGGCAGGGTGCGGGTATCGACGCGGCGGGGGTAATGCAGCCGCCTCAGCACGACGTCGACGATCTGCTCGGCGCAGGCGCGATAGGTGGTCCACTTGCCGCCGACCAGCGTCAGGAGCGCGAACGGGCGGCCGGCCGACGGCTCGCGTTCATGGAGCTTGTGGTCGCGGCTGATGGCGCCGGTGGCCCCCGCGCTCGACACCGGCAGCGGACGCACGCCGGCATACTGGAACACGATGTCCTCGCGGTTCGGCCGGAAGCCCGGCAGCGCGGTGCGCAGGACATCGAGGAGATAGGCGATCTCGGCCTCCGAACAGACCCGGTCGGCCGGATCGTCGGTGCGGATGTCGGTGGTGCCGAGCAGGAACAGGTCGCCCGACAGCCGGTAGATCAGGCAGATGCGGTGATCGGGCGTCTCGAAATAGAGCATGGTGTCGCCGAGTTCGCCGACGAGCCCGGGGGCGCGGATGACGAGATGCGAGCCCTTGGTGCCGCCCATCAGGCGGTCTCGGCTGCCGAGCACGCCGTCGACGCCGTCGACCCAGGGGCCGGCGGCGTTGACGACGACCTTCGGGCGGACGCGGAACTCGGCGCCGCCGATCCGGTCGGTCAGCACCACCGCGCCATCGGCGAAGCCGCTCACGGAGAGGTAGTTCACCGCCATCGCCTGCGGGCAATCGGCCTCCGCGTCGGCGACGAGCTCCACGACGAGGCGCTCGGGATGGGTGATCCGGGCATCGTAGAACTCGCCGATCACGGTGGTCGACGGGTTGAGCGACGGCACCTCGGCGAGCGCGTCGCGTCGCGACAGGATGCGGTGGGTCGGCATCGAGCGCCCGACCTTGCCGAACCAGTCGTAGACGACGAGACCCATCGTCACCACCGCCGCGCCCTTGCGGGAGGGCGTGCGCACCAGGCGCAGCACGCGGCCGAGCGCGGAACCGAGCCCGCCGAACCAGCCCTGCACCGGCACCCAGACCCGCAGCGGCTTCACCACATGGGCGGCGTTGCGCAGCAGCAGGTTGCGTTCCTCCACCGATTCGCGGACGAGCGCGAACTCGCCGGTTTCCAGATAGCGCAGCCCGCCATGGATGAGGCGCGAGGGCGCGGCGCTGGTGCCCCCCGAGAAATCCTCCTGCTCGACGAGAAGCGCCGGCACGCCCTGGGCGGCCAGATCACGCAGGATGCCGACGCCGTTGATGCCGCCGCCGACGATCAGCACGTCCACGGTTCCATCGCCGGCGCCGAGAGCGGCAAGCCGGCGAAGCACTTCGGCGCGGGTCTTCATGGTGGGCCTCATCACTTGTTTCCAGAGCGGCTCTCCGGCCGCCTTCGTTCAGGTCGGGCGCATCCTAAAATCATTCACTTGTGATTACAAGTTAGGATCGATCTTAAGAAGGCAGCTGACCGGGAGAGCGAGAATTGCGCTGAAATCCTCCACTTCAGGCCATTTTCGGCCAGTCCACACTTTCGGGTTGACGCGCCGAGGAAGGGCTGTACATTCAACATATAATAACAAGTTAGGGCCGCAGGGTTTCAAAGCCGCGCCAAAAGCGGCAGCCCTCGGGAGGAAGCGTCGAAGAAGCGGATATCCCGGCCGTGGGCGTGCGGCGGGAAACCTCCCGCTTTGCGTGCCGCTTGCTCCCCGCGCCCTCGGGGAGGTGACAAGATGGCGGAGTGGCTCATCGGCATCGATGCCGGCGGCACCATGACCAAGGCCGCGCTGTTCGACACGAACGGACGCGAACGGGCCTGCGAACGATTTCCGAACCAGATGCTGTTTCCCGCGCCCGGCCACACCGAGCGCGATCCGGACGCGATGTGGCGCGCGGCGGCGAGTGCGGTCCGCCTGCTCATGGAACGGACGGGCGTGGCGCCTGGCGAGATCGCCGGGGTTTCCACCGCTGGTTACGGGTCCGGGCTCTACGTGGTCGACCGCGCCGGCGATCCGGTACGGCCCGGCATCGTTTCCACCGACACCCGCGCCACGAACCTCGTCGAGCGCTGGCGCAAGGACGGCCGCTTTGCGCAGCACTCCCCGCGCATCCAGCAGCGGCTTTGGTGCGGTCACTCCATGACGCTGATGGCCTGGCTCGCCGAGAACGAGCCGGAGATGGTGGCGCGCGCGCACTCCGTGCTGTTCTGCAAGGACTTCCTGCGCGGCCGGCTGACCGGGGACATTTCGTCGGATCCGACCGATGGCGGCATCTCCGGGCTGATGGACAACGTCACCCGCGGCTACCCCAAGGAGGTGCTGCGCGATCTCGGGCTCGAAGCCTGGCTCGACAAGCTGCCGCCGCTTGGCCCCTCCGAGGCCGTGGTCGGCGGGGTCACCGCCCGCGCGGCGGAAGAAACGGGATTGCTGGTGGGCACGCCGGTGGTGCGCGGCCTCGTCGACGTCACCGCAGCGTCCATCGCCTCCGGCATCACGGAGGCGAGCCGGCTCGCCGTCGTCGCCGGCACCTTCTCCATCAACCAGACCCTGCACCGGGCGCCCCGGCTGGAGCACCTGCCGTTCCTGCAGAGCCCCTACCCGATCGACGGGCTCTATCTCGCCACCGAGGGCGCCGCGACCTCCGCCGGCAACCTCGAATGGTTCTGCAAGTCCGTGCTGACGGCCGGCCGAAGCCCCGATCCCGGCGGCCGCTCAATCTACGACATCTGCAACGAAGCGGTGGGCGAGAGCCTGGAACGGCCGAACGACATCCTGTTCCTGCCCTACCTGTTCGGCGGACCGGACGGCGCGCCCGCCGGCTTCCTCGGCCTTTCAGCCGGGCACCAGTTCGGCGACGTGGTCCGCGCCATCTACGAGGGCATCGCGTTCGCCCACAAGGTGGATATCGAGCTGCTTCTGTCCGGCCGCGATGCCGCCCATCCGCAGGCGATCCGCCTCGCCGGCGGCGCGGCGCGTTCGACGATCTGGGCGCAGATCTTCGCCGACGTGCTGGAACTGCCGGTGGAACTGACGGAGGGCAGCGAACTCGGCGCGCTCGGCGTCGCCATCACCGCCTCGGTCGGGCTCGGCATCCACGCCGATTTCCGCACCGCCATCGGCAGCATGGTGCGCGTCTCGCGCCGGTTCGAGCCGCAGGCCCGCCGCTTCCCGGCGCTGCGGGAGAAATATGCCCGCTTCAAGACCGCGACCGCCGCGATGTCCTCGCTCTGGCGTGCGCCGCAGCCTGCGCTCGTCGCCGCCTGAAGGAGAAGGCTCATGTCGATCCTGATCGAGGGCGTCGAACGGCGCCTCGACGGCGAGATCCATCTCGCCGACATCAATCTCGCGCTGACGCCGGGCCGCCTGCATGTGCTGGTGGGACGCACCGGCGCCGGCAAGACCTCGCTGCTGCGCGTCATCGCCGGCCTCGACCGGCCGAGCGCCGGCCGCGTGATGGTGAACGGCCGCGACGCGCGCACCATTCCCCTGAACAAGCGAAAGGTGGCGTTCGTCTACCAGCAGTTCGTCAACTATCCCTCGTTCACGGTGTTCGAGAACATCGCCGCGCCGCTGCGCCGGGCGGGCCTCGCGCGGGCCGCCATCGACGCGCGGGTACGCGAGACGGCGGCGCTTCTCCACATCGACCACCTGCTCGACCGGCTGCCCGCCGCGCTTTCCGGCGGCCAGCAGCAGCGCGTCGCCATCGCCCGCGCGCTGGTCAAGGATGCCGACGTGCTGTTGCTCGACGAGCCGCTGGTCAATCTCGACTACAAGCTGCGCGAGGAGCTGCGTTCGGAACTGCGGGCGATCTTCCGCCGCTCTGGCCGGCTTGTGGTCTACACCACCACGGAGCCGGTGGAAGCGATGCAGATGGGCGGCACCACCATCCTGATGGACGAGGGCCGCATCATCCAGGAAGGCGAGGCGATCGAGGTCTATCGCCGGCCGGCCTCGCTGAAGGCCGCCGAGATCTTCTCCGATCCGCCGATGAACCTCGTGCCCGCGCGGCTCGACGGCGACCGGCTGAGCCTTGCCGGCGTGACCGTTCCCCGCCCCGCGCACATGGCTGAGGCGGCGGAGGGGCCGGCCTTCGTCGGGCTGCGGCCGAGCCAGCTCGCCATCGGCCTCGAAGGCGCGCCGACCGGCATCGCGCTCTCCGGCGCCGTCACCCTCGCCGAGGTCAACGGCTCGGAGACCTTCGTTCACATCGAGGCCGGCAACGCGCTGTGGATCGCCGAGCGCCACGGCGTTCACCCCACCGCGCCGGGCACGCCGGTGATCGCCGCGATCGATCCCGACCGGCTCTACCTGTTCGCACCGGCCGGCCACCTCGTGGCCGTTCCGCCCACCGCCAGCCGCGAGGCGCACTGATGGCCGAGATCCGCATCGAAGGCGTCCGCCACTCCTATTTCCCCTATCCCAGCGAGCCGAGCCACTGGGCGCTGAAACGGGTCGACCACGTCTGGCGCGACGGCGGCGCCTACGCGCTGCTCGGCCCCTCGGGCTGCGGCAAGACCTCCATGCTCAACATCATCTCCGGGCTGGTGCAGCCGAGCGAGGGGCGCATCCTGTTCGGCGGCGTCGACATGACCGACGTGCCGACCGAGCGGCGCAACATCGCCCAGGTGTTCCAGTTTCCGGTGATCTACGACACCATGACGGTGCGGGCGAACCTCGCCTTTCCGCTGCGCAACCGGCGCGTGCCGGAGGCGGAGGCCAAGCGGCGCGTGGAGGACGTCGCCGAGATGCTCGATCTCGGCCGGCTGCTCGACCGGCGCGCCGCGAGCCTGAGCGCCGCCGAGAAGCAGACCATCTCGCTCGGCCGCGGGCTGGTGCGGCCCGACGTGGCGGCGATCCTGTTCGACGAGCCGCTGACGGTGATCGATCCGCAGGTGAAGTTCGAGCTGCGCCGCAAGCTGAAGGCCGTGCACGAGCACCTGAAGCTGACGATGATCTACGTCACCCACGACCAGAACGAGGCGCTGACCTTCGCCGACACCATCGTCATCATGTATGACGGCGAAGTCGTTCAGGTCGGGCCTCCGGAAGACCTCTACGAGCGGCCGCAGCACAGCTTCGTCGGCTACTTCATCGGCTCGCCGGGCATGAACCTGCTGCCGGCGCGCATCGAGGGCGACCGCCTGGCCTTCTGCGGCCAGAGCCTCGCGATGCCTTCGGGGATGGGCCAACGGCTGCCGGAGCGCGCGAGCCTGCAGCTCGGCGTGCGGCCCGGGGCGATGCGCCTCGTTTCCCCCGGCATGGACCGCGACGCGCTGCCGGCGCGGGTGGAGGACGTGGAGCGGCTCGGGCCGTTCTCGGTGGTCGACGTGCGGCTGGGCGATGCCCTCGTCAAGGTGAAGGTCGCAGACGGCGTGCCGATCCCCGCCGACGATGCCGGGCTGGTGCTGCCGCCCGACCACACCCTCGTGTTCGCCGACGACCGGCTGGTGGGAGCGCTCGCATGACGACCAAGACAGAAGACAATCGCGCCTGGCTCCTGATCCTGCCCGTGGTAGCGCTGGTCGCCTTCAGCGCCGTGCTGCCGCTGATGACGGTGGTGAACTATTCGGTGCAGGACATCTTCGGCCCCGGCAACCGGGTGTTCGTGGGCACCGAGTGGTTCCGACAGGTGCTGGAGGACGGCGACATCCGCGACGCCTTCGTGCGCCAGTTCGCGTTCTCGGCGCTGATCCTCCTGATCGAGATCCCGCTCGGGGTCGGCGTCGCGCTGCTGCTGCCGAAGCGGGGATGGACCTCGTCGCTCGCGATCGTGGTGATCGCGCTGCCGCTGCTGATTCCCTTCAACGTGGTCGGCATGATCTGGCAGGTGTTCGCGCGCACCGATATCGGCCTGATGGGCGCGGCGATCGAGGCGCTCGGCATTCCCTTCAGCTATGCCAGCAACGTGTTCGACGCCTGGTTCACCATCGTGGTGATGGATGTCTGGCACTGGGCGCCGCTGGTGGCGCTGCTCGCCTTCGCCGGCCTGCGTTCGATCCCGGATGCCTATTATCAGGCGGCGCGCATCGACGGCGCCTCGCGGCTGGCGGTGTTCCGCTACATCGAGCTGCCCAAGATGTCGGGCGTGCTGACCATCGCCGTGCTGCTGCGCTTCATGGACTCGTTCATGATCTACACCGAGCCGATGGTCGTCACCGGCGGCGGTCCGGGCAGCTCCACCACGTTCCTTTCGATCAACCTCGTGAAGATGGCGGTTGGCCAGTTCGATCTCGGCCCGGCGGCGGCGTTCTCGCTGCTCTACTTCCTCGTGATCCTGCTGTTCTCGTACATCTTCTATACCGTCCTGCAACAGGTGAGCGCAAAATGAGCGATGCCACTCTCCGCGCGGTCACCTCGGCGGGCCCGGCGACTGCCACCCGCGACACGACGGCCGCCGCTGCCCGCCCGCGCACGCGCCGGATGCGCCGCCGCGACGACCGCAGCCTGAGCAGCAACGCGCTGCTCGCGCTCTACATCGTGTTCGGCCTGCTGCCGATCTACTGGCTGATCCGGATGTCGTTCATGTCGACGCCGGACATCCTCGCGGACTTCTCGTTCTTCCCGCGCAATCCGACGCTCGCCAACTACCGCACGATCTTCACCGATCCGAGCTGGTACATGAGCTACTGGAACTCGATCGTGTTCGTGTGCCTCAACACGATCATCTCGCTCTCGGTGGCGCTGCCGGCGGCCTATGCGTTCTCGCGCTATCGCTTCATCGGCGACAAGCACGTGTTCTTCTGGCTGTTCACCAACCGGATGGCGCCGCCGGCCGTGTTCCTGCTGCCGTTCTTCCAGCTCTATTCGACCTTCGGGCTGATCGACACCCATCTCGCCGTGGCGCTGGCGCACTGCCTGTTCAACGTGCCGCTGGCGGTGTGGATCCTGGAAGGCTTCATGTCCGGCATCCCGCGCGAGATCGACGAGACCGCCTATATCGACGGCTACAGCTTCCCGCGGTTCTTTACCACCGTGTTCGTGCCGCTGATCGGCTCCGGCATCGGCGTCACCGCGTTCTTCTGCTTCATGTTTTCCTGGATCGAACTTCTGATCGCCCGCACGCTCACCTCGGTCGACGCCAAGCCGATCGTGGTGGCGATGACGCGCACCGTCTCCGCCTCCGGCCTCGACTGGGGCCTGCTCTCGGCGGCCGGAACGCTGACCATCGTGCCGGGAATGCTCGTGATCTGGTTCGTCCGCAACTACATCGCCAAGGGCTTCGCCCTCGGGCGGGTGTGAGGAGGCCGCCATGACGATCGACCTGGAATGGATGGCCTGGACGGTGCCGACCGCCATCTTCTTCGGCACCATCGCCGCCTGCCTCGTGGGCCTGACGATCTGGCAGATCGTGTCGCCCTCGATCCCGCGGCGCGGCTTCCTGCCGATGACGACGACGCGCGGCGACCGCTTCTTCATGGCGCTGATGGTGGCGGCGTTCCTCCAGATCGGATGGCTGATGGTGTCCGATCCGGAATCCGCGCTGTGGATACCGCTCGGGGCCGCGGTCGTCGCGGGCGCGGGCATCCTGAGATGGGCATGAGTGCCGCAATCGATGGGATACATCCCATGAAAGCAGCATAACGCGGCGCCCGGCGCCGCCTGACAGAGACACCGCTTTCGCCGAAGCATCCGCTTCGAACCGGAACGGCCGACAACGTTCGGCCGAATGAGACCGCGCGTGCCCGTTCCTGACCGGCCGCACCGGAAAAAACAACACGATCAGGGGAGGAATACCATGTCCAGCCACGCATCCGCCCGCCGCAGGCGACCGGCCTCGCTCCGGGGCCTTCTGTTCGGCACCGCCGCCGCCATCCTCGTCTCCGGAAGCTTCGCGGCCCCGCTTTCCGTCACCCCGGCCTTCGCGCAGGCGCAGTCGACGGAGGCGGCGAAGAAGTGGATCGACAACGAGTTCCAGCCCTCCACCCTGAGCAAGGAGGAACAGCTCAAGGAGATGGAGTGGTTCGCGAAGGCGGCCGAGCCCTATCGCGGCATGCAGATCAACGTGGTGTCGGAGATCATGCCGACCCACGAATATGAATCGAAGGTGCTCGCCAAGGCCTTCGAGGAAATCACCGGCATCAAGGTCAAGCACGACCTGCTGCAGGAAGGCGACGTGATCGAGAAGCTGCAGACGCAGCTTCAGTCGGGCCAGAACGTCTACGACGCCTATGTCAACGATTCCGATCTGATCGGCACCCACTTCCGCTACGGTTTCGTCGACAACCTGACCGACTGGATGGCCGGGCCTGGCAAGGACGTGACGCTGCCGACGCTCGATCTCAAGGACTTCATGGGGCTCAGCTTCGTCACCGCGCCGGACGGAAAAATCTACCAGCTTCCGGACCAGCAGTTCGCCAACCTCTACTGGTTCCGCGCCGACTGGTTCGAACGGGACGACCTGAAGAAGCAGTTCAAGGAGAAGTACGGCTACGACCTCGGTGTGCCGATCAACTGGACGGCCTATGAGGACATCGCCAACTTCTTCACCAACGACGTGAAGGAGATCGACGGCAAGCGCATCTACGGCCACATGGATTACGGCAAGAAGGACCCCTCGCTCGGCTGGCGCTACACCGACGCGTGGTTCTCCATGGCCGGTTCCGGCGACCGGGGCCTGCCGAACGGCAAGCCGGTGGACGAGTGGGGCATCCGCATGGTCGGCTGCAACCCGGTCGGCTCGACGGTGGAGCGCGGCGGCGACCTCAACGGCCCGGCGGCGGTCTACGGCCTAACCAAGTCCATCGAATGGCTGCAGAAGTTCGCCCCGCCCGAGGCGCAGGGCATGACCTTCTACGAGGCGACGCCGTTCCCGAGCCAGGGCACCATCGCCCAGGAAGCGTTCTGGTACACCGCCTTCATCTCCGACTACGCCAAGAAGGGCCTGCCCGTCGTCGGCGACGACGGCCTGCCGAAGTGGCGCGTCGCGCCCTCGCCGCACGGCTCCTACTGGAAGAACGGCATGAAGCTCGGCTACCAGGACATGGGCTCCTGGCTCCTGCTGAAGTCGGTCGCCGACGACCGCAAGAAGGCCGCCTGGCTCTATGCGCAGTTCGTCGTCGCCAAGACCACTTCGCTGAAGAAGACCGTGGTCGGCCTGACCCCGATCCGCGATTCCGACGTGCGGTCGCAGGCCATGACCGACCTCGCGCCGCATCTCGGCGGCCTCGTCGAGTTCTACCGCTCGCCGGCCCGCGTCGCCTGGACGCCCACCGGCGTGAACGTGCCCGACTATCCGAAGATGTCGCAGCTGTGGTGGCAGTACATCTCGCAGGCGATCAGCGGCGAGAAGACCGTGCAGGAAGCGCTCGACGGCCTCGCCGAGGCCCAGGACAAGGTGATGGAGCGCATCGAGCGGTCCGGCGCCCAGGGCGAGTGCGGCCCGCGCATCGGCCCGAAGAAGACGGCCGAATACTGGTACGAGCAGGCCGAGAAGGACGGCAACCTCGCCCCGCAGCGCAAGCTCGCCGACGAGAACGAAAAGCCGCAGACGGTGCGCTACGGCGACCTTCTGGACGCCTGGAAGGCGGGCAAGGTGATGCCCGACAGCGTCGGAAACTAATCCCATGAAATGGCCGCCGCCGGTGACGGCGGCGGCCCCTGAGGCGCACGGGCTCGCGGGACCACTCCCTCCCGGCCTCGCCCGCCCGTGCGCCCTTTTTCTGCCCCCCGTGACCGCGGTCACGCCCCTGAACGCCGGCAGAGCCGGCTGGAGACGAGAAATGCCCCACGTTGGAGATCTGCTCGCCGAGATGCTGGTGCGCTACGGCGTCGAATATGTCTTCGGAATGCCCGGCGGGCAGACCACCGCACTGCACGACGGCATCGCCCACCGTTCGCCCAAGATCCGGCACGTCCTGGTGCGCGACGAGCGCAGCGCGCCCTATGCAGCCGACGCCTATGCGCGGCTGACCGGCAAGCCGGGCATCTGCGACGTCACCGTCGGCCCCGGCACGACGAAGCTGCCGGACGGGCTGGTTGAAGCGCTCAATGCCTCGATTCCGATGATCGCGCTCGTCGGAGAACTGCCGCTCGACTGGACCTCGCTGCGCGCCAAGGGCGTCGCCTCGCAGGGCATGGACCAACAGGCGTTCCTCGCGCCGATCACCAAGGCGACGTTCATGGTGCCGAGCGTCGCGGCGCTGCCCGACCTCGTGCGCTCGGCGTTCCGCATCGCCACCGCGCCCCGCCCCGGACCGGTGGCGCTGATCATTCCCCACGACGTGATGGACGCGGAATGGGACGGCGATGACACCATCCTGACCGACGACCGCACGATCCGCATTCCCTCGCTGCGCTACCGCCCGGCGGACGAAGACCTCGACGCGGCCGCACGCCTGATCCGCGCCGCCGAGCGGCCGATGATCGTCGCGGGTGGCGGCGTCCACGGCTCGGACGCGGCAGAGGCGGTCACCGCGCTCACCGACCGCATCCGCCCGCTCGTCGTCACCAGCCTGTCCGGCAAGGGCTCCGTGCCGGAAGACCGCGACTATGTCGCCGGGGTGCTCAACCCGCTCGGTTCGGCGGCGGCGATCGAACTCGCCAAGGAAGCCGACCTCGTGGTGTGGCTCGGCTCCAAGGCGAGCCAGAACACCGCGATGAACTGGACGCTGCCGACGCCGTCGCAGGCCACCATCACGATCGATTCCGACCCGCTGGAGCATGGCCGCACCTTCCGCCCGACGGTGGCGCTGTGCGGTGACATCCGCCTGACGGTCGAGGCGCTGGCGGAACGGCTTGCCGACCTCAGGCCGCGCGCGGCCTGGCTGGAACGCGTCCACGCGGTGAAGGCCGTAAACGACGCGCGCATCGCCGCCGAGGTCGCGAGCGACCAGGAGCCGATCCTGCCCCAGCGGGTGATGGCCGGCGTGGCGAAGCGGATGACGGACGCCGACGTGGTGATCTCGGACGCCTCCTGGTCGGCCGGCTGGATCGCGTCCTACATTCCGGCGCGGGTTCCCGGCCGCCGCTTCCTCTATGCCCGTGGACAGGGCGGCCTCGGCTACGCCATTCCGGCCGCGCTCGGCGCCGGCGTGCTGCAGCGGGACAAGGGCGCCCGCGTGATCACGGTTTCCGGCGACGGCGGCCACTCCTACGCCATCGGCGAGGCGGCGAGCCTCGCCCAGCAGGGCCTGCCGGTCGTCAATATCGTGCTCAACAACGGCACGCTCGGGTGGCTGCAGATGTGGCAGGAGCTGTTCTTCACCAACCTGCGCCAGTCGGTGGATCTGTCGTTCAACGGCAAGCCGGACTATGCCGCCGCCGCCAACGCCATGGGCCTGAAGGGCATTCAGGTGCGCCATCCCTCGCAGATCGATGCCGCGCTGGACGAGGCGTTCGCCTATGACGGCCCCTCGGTGGTGGAGGTGCTGATCGACCCCCGCGCGACCCCGATCCACTCGTTCCGCAGGCGCCTCGCCGAGCCCGCGCGCAAGCCGGTGCGCCCCGGCACGGTCTACGAATTGCGGGCCTGGAAGATCTCCCCGGATCTTCCCGCGCCCGGCGCGGAGGCGGCCCCGGCGAAGCCCGCCGGCAAGCCGGCCAAGGCACCGCGCCAGCCCGCGCCGGTGAAGTGACGCAACCCGGTCCCGCGGGCGGACAGGCCGCGGGACCGGATGCGTTTGCGGCGAAGCGACAGACGGGCGGGCGCTATGTGATGACCTCCTGACGGCGATCATGCTATCGTTCGGACAATGGAGGCATGCGATGGCATCCCAAGCTCGCAAGACGTTAGCAACGCAGGTCGATTCGGAAATTCTGGCCGCCGTTCACGACCTCGCCCAAAGCGAAGGACGCGAACTGCAGTCCCTCGTGGACGAGGCCTTGGCGGACTTGATCGAGAAGCGCCATCGGGCACGGCCACGGCCTGACGTCATGGCCGCCTATCAGTCCAGCCATGCCCGGTTCAGCTCGCTCTACAAGAAGCTAGCCGAATGACGGACTACCTGTCCGTCGTTGAAGCTCTCGCAATTCACCACGACCAGATCGACCGATATGGTGGCGCCCACGGCATCCCCGACAGGGGTCTACTTGAAGCGGCGTTTTTCCACCCGCAGGCAGGCTATTATGAAGACCTTATCGAGGAAGCGGGGGCGCTCTGGGAGAGCATGGCCCAGAATCATCCATTCATAGATGGCAACAAGCGAGCAGCATTCGCGGTGACCTACACGTTTCTGGCGATCAACGGCGCAACGATCACCGCCGATGCAGAAGACACCTACGAATTCATTGCGGCGATGTACGGCGCTGGAACGTTCGAGTTCGCCCGTCTGGTCGCATGGCAGCGCGACAATACCGCGCGTGAATAGCAGGGGCTTTGCTGACGCCCAAATGGGCGCGGACTATTGTTCGCGCGGCGCACCGTCGGATCGATTCCCAGCACAAGGCACATTCCACTCGCGGGGACATGGCCGGTCGCAGGACCGCGCCCGGCGTGCGCTGAAACGATAAAAGAACAACGAAACGCCTCGGGCGGAAACACCTCGGACGGAAACAATGGGCCGCTTCATCCTCGCCATCGACCAGGGCACGACCTCTTCGCGCGCCCTTCTGTTCCGCGACGACCTGACGGTCGCGGCCTCCGCCCAGGAGGAACTGCCGCAGCACTATCCCGCGTCCGGCTTCGTCGAGCAGGAAGCCGAGGACATCTGGCGCACGTCGCTCTCCACCTGCCGGGCCGCCATGGCCGAGGCGGGTGCGACGGCGGCGGACATCGTCGCCATCGGCATCGCCAACCAGCGCGAGACCACGCTGGTATGGGACCGGGAGACGGGCGAGGCGATCTACCGCGCGATCGTCTGGCAGGACCGGCGCACCGCGCCGATGTGCGCGCGCCTCGAGGAGGACGGCCACGGCCCGCTCGTGCAGGCGCGCACCGGCCTCAGGCTCGACGCCTATTTTTCGGCGCCGAAGCTGCGCTGGCTGCTCGACAACGTGCCGGGCGCGCAGGAACGCGCCGAGCGCGGCGAACTCGCCTTCGGCACCGTCGATACCTTCCTGCTCTATCGCCTCACCGGGGGCCGCGTGCACGCGACCGACGCGACCAACGCCGCGCGGACGATGCTGTTCGACATCCACACCGGAGCCTGGGACGACGATCTGCTGCGGCTGTTCGGCATCCCCCGCTCGATGCTGCCGGAGGTGCGCGACAGCGCCGCCGCATTCGGCAAGACGGACAAGGACCTGCTCGGCGGCGAGATCGCGGTCTGCGGCATCGCCGGCGACCAGCAGGCGGCCGTCGTCGGGCAGGCCTGCTTCGAGCCGGGTATGCTGAAATCGACCTACGGCACGGGCTGCTTCGCGCTTCTGAACACCGGAACGGTGCCCGTGACCTCGCGGCACCGGCTGCTGACGACCATCGCCTACCAGCTCGACGGCAAGCGCACCTATGCGCTGGAGGGTTCGATCTTCGTCGCCGGCGCCGCGGTGCAATGGCTGCGGGACGGGCTCGGCGTCGTTTCCTCCGCGCGGGAGGCGAGCGAGATCGCGGCCAAGGCCGACCCGGCGCAGGACGTGATGCTGGTGCCGGCATTCGTCGGTCTCGGCGCGCCGCACTGGAACCCGGACGTGCGCGGGGCGCTGTTCGGACTGACGCGCGCGACCGGCCCGGCGGAACTCGCCCGTGCCACGCTCGAAAGCGTGTGCTTCCAGACCGTCGACCTGCTTGAGGCGATGCACGCCGACTGGGCCGGGCGGGATGGTTCGTCCAACACCATTCTGCGGGTCGACGGCGGCATGTCGGCCTCCGACTTCACCATGCAGCGCCTCGCGGACCTGCTGGGCGCGGCGGTGGACCGGCCGGTGCTGATGGAGACGACGGCCCTCGGCGCCGCCTACCTAGCCGGGCTCGCGAGCGGCTTCTATCCGCAGCCAGCGGAGTTCGCCGCCGGATGGCACCGCGAGCGCCGCTTCCTGCCGGAGATGGATGCCGGCACGCGCGCGCGCCGTATCGCGGCCTGGCACGACGCGGTGTCGCGGCTGACGCAATAGGTCACGGCTCGGACGGTCCGGGGTCACCCGATTCAGGGCATGTCCCGTCCGGCCGGCCCGGACGGGAGCGCCGACGATCCGCTTCAGTCGACGGTCGCCATTTCCTGGAGCGCCATCAGCGATTCCGGCTGGACCTGACCGCCGTCGATGACGAGCGACTGGCCGGTGACATAGGCCGCTTCCTCGGAGGCGAAGAACAGGGCGCCGTTGGCGATGTCCTCGACGGTGCCGAGCCGCTTCAGCGGCACCGAACCCTCCATCTGCGCGAGATAGCCGGGTCCGAGCGCGTCGAGACCCTCGGTGTATATGTTGCCGGGCATCACCGCGTTGATGGTGATCTGCCACGGCGCGAGCTCGATGCAGGCGGTGCGGATGAAGCCGAGCTGGCCGGCCTTGGACGCGCCGTAATGCGACCAGCCGGGAAAGCCCGTGATCGGCCCGGTGATCGACGAGGTGACGATGATGCGGCCCCACTTCGCCGCCTTCATCGCCGGCAGCACGGCGTCGATCGACAGGAACATGCCCTTCAGGTTGGTGCTCATCACCGCATCGAAATCGGCCGCTGTCATTTCGCCGAGCTTGGCGGACGGGAAGATGCCGGCATTGGCGCACAGGACGTCGATGCGGCCGTAGCGCTCCATCGCGGCTGTGGCGAACGCCGCGCAGGATGTGGGATCCGCCACATCCGCCGCAAAGCCCGACGCATTGGGCCCGATGGCCGCGGCGGCCGCTTCGGCATCGGCGAGGGAGCGGGACACGACCAGCACATTGAGGCCGGCGCGGGCGAGCCGCTCGGCGATTCCGCGGCCGATTCCCTTGCTGCCGCCGGTGACGATGGCCGTCCGCCCCGCAAGCGTCTTGAACATTCTCTTCTCCTCGATCCCCTGCCGGCTTTCCGTCCAGGTCATGTTTAAATTTTAGGCAGCCGCACGATGTGGCGCTTCATTCGGCAAAATCCACCCTCGCACCGAAAAAATATGTTGTAAAGCCCACGGAACGGGGCTTAACATCCACGCAAATACAACATGAGTCCCACAATTTTTCGGCCATGCCACACGCCCGTCCTCCCGCGGTGCGTGTCCGAGGCGGCATGTCCATGGGCTCGGCAAGACGAAAACCAGAGGGATTTGAGGATGGAACTGAACCGACGCTCAGTGCTGAAAGGCATGGCCGCAAGCGGGCTCGCGCTGGCCGGAACCTCGCTCGGCGGCATCGGCCCCGCCTTCGCCGCGCGCGAGAAGGAGCTGAACATCCTGTGCTGGGAGGGCTATAATTCCGCGCAGGTGCTCGACCCGTTCCGCACAGAGTACGGCGCCACGGTGAAGGCGGAAAGCCTGACCAACGATCCCACCATGATCAACCGGCTGCGCGCCGGCGAGATCAACATCTGGGATCTGATCAACGTGAACAACCCTTGGGCCCGCAAGGTGATGTTCCCCGAAAAGCTGATCAAGCCGCTGCCGCGCGCCGAGTTCGAGCCCTATTTCGACAAGATGCTGCCGATGTTCAAGCCGCCCTACAAGTGGGCGATGGACGAAAGCGGCACCGAGCTGCTCGGCATGTGCCAGCGCTTCGGCCCCTACAGCTTCGTCGTCAACACCGACAAGATCAGCCGCGACACCGCGGAGAAGACCGGCTGGGACCTGTTCCTCGATCCCGCGCTCGCCGGCAAGTACGGCATCCTTGAATCGGACGACTGGAACGTCTTCAACATCTTCGTGCTCGCCGGCATCGACCCGTTCAAGGTCCATGACGAGGCCGAGCTCGCCAAGTTCTCGGAGACGGCCAAGACCGTGTTCAAGAACGCCAAGATGATCGGCGACATCGCCACCATGAACCAGGCGCTCGTCTCCGGCGAGATCGACCTGCACCTGACGGGCGGCACCTATTCGGTCTCCCCGGCCCGCGCCGACGGCTATCTCAACCTGCGCGGCATCACCCCGCTGAAGGGGCCGCTGCCCGGCGGCAAGGGCGGCATCGCCTGGATCGAGATCACCTCCACGGTCAACAATCCGAACCTGTCGCCTCTCGCGCAGACCTTCCTGAAATATGTCCAGGAGCCGGAGGTGGCCCACCGGGTCGCCTTCGCCGAGGGCACCTACAATCCGGTTGCCCAGATGGGCAATCCGGAGTGCTTCAAGCTGTTCACCAAGGACGAGCTGGAAGCGATCCAGTGGGACAGCCTCGACGAGGAAATGGCGCGCAGCGTCGAGTACGACATCGTTCCCGACTACGACAAGGCGCTCGACCTGATGAACGCCGCCAAGCGGCTGCGCGGCTGATCCCGGCCGCATCGGGGCCTGTCGCGACCGGCGGCGGGCCTTCCTTCCCGGCTATGTGACGGCCGGGACCGGTGTTCATGACGCGGCGGCCACGACCACCGCGGCAACCCTATCGAGCTGACAGACGATGCCCGACGCACCCAAGCCTCCGCTGCCGATCCTGCAACTCGTCGGTGTGCGCAAGACCTTCAACGATTTCGTCGCCGTCGACCGCATCGACCTCGACGTGCTCGAAGGCGAATTCCTGACCATCGTCGGGCCGTCCGGCTCGGGCAAGACGACGCTGTTGCGGATGCTCGCGGGCATGGACAGCCCGACCGAGGGCAACATCACGCTGCGCGGCCAGCGCATCAACGACCTGCCGGCGAACAAGCGCCCGACCTGCCTCGTGTTCCAGTCGCTGGCGCTGTTCCCCCACAAGACGGTCGGCGAGAACATCGAATTTCCGCTGAAGGTGCGCGGCGTCGACGCCGCCACTCGGCGCAAGCGGGCGAAGGAGCTGATCGCGGCCGTGCGCCTGCCGGAAAGCTACTATTCCAAGAGCGTGACCAAGTGCTCCGGCGGCGAGCGCCAGCGCGTCGCCATCGCGCGCGCCCTCGCCTACGACCCCGAGGTGCTGTTCTTCGACGAGCCGCTTTCTGCCATCGACTACAAGCTGAAGAAGATCCTCGAGAAGGAACTAAAGGACATCCACCGGGAAACCGGCAAGACCTTCATCTACATCACCCATTCGCTGGAGGAGGCGATGGTGATGTCCGACCGCATCGGCGTGATGCGGGCCGGACGTCTCGTGCAGGTCGGCACGCCGGAGCAGATCTACAGCGCGCCCGTCGACCGCTTCGTCTCCGAGTTCGTCGGCGAGGTGAACGTGATCGAAGTCGCCCGCCGCGGCGACGGCTGGACGGGCGTGGACGTGCCGGGCGCCTTCCGCGTCAACCCGCCGGCCGGCGCGGACGCGGACATCGCCTCGGCGTTCGTGGTGATCCGGCCGGAGTTCATGCGCTTCCTCACCCCCGGCCAGACCGCCGACAACGCGATCCAGGGCCAGATCTACAACGAATATTCGCTGGGCTCGCGCATCCAGTATCAGGTGCGGGTGGGCGAGAAGGTCATGCTGGTGGAATTGTCGCGCGCCAACGCGCTGCCCCCCGGTGCGGGCTCCACGGTAACGCTCGGCTGGGACGCCCGCGACGCCATCTCGGTCAGGGCGTGAACCGATGAGCACCGCGACCGACGGCGTCTCCGCCGCTCCCTCCCGCGCCGCGCCTTCGTGGCTCGACCGTTTCCACGGCTTCGCGCTGACCGCCGGGGCGCGCTGCGCGCTGCCGGTGCTGGTGCTGCTCGGCATCGGCTTCGCCGCCCCGCTGGTGGCGATCTTCGCCTATTCGTTCGCGACGCCACGGTCGTTCGACGTGTTCCGCTCGTTCACGCTGGAGAACTATGCCGAGCTGTTCGACCCGTCGAACACGGTCTGGCTCTCGTTCCTGTGGTCGATCGGCTTCGCGCTTGCGACCTGCGTCATCCTCGCGGTCGTGGCCTATCCCATCGCCTATGGCCTCAACCGGGTGTTCGGCCGGTTCGCCTCCATCGTGTCGATCCTGTTCGTGTTCCCCCTGTTCGTGTCCGAGAACGTCCGGCTCTATGGCTGGGTGCTGTTCTTCATCAAGAACGGCGTGCTCGACGGCACGCTGAAGCTGTTCGGCCTGTCGGGACCGGAGGTGCTCTACCAGCCGCCGATGATCCTCGCCGGCATGGTCTATACCTACCTGCCGTTCATGCTGTTCCCGATCACCCTCGGCCTCGCCCTTGTGCCGCGCGACTGCATCGACGCCGCCATCGACCTCGGCGCCAGCCGGCTGCAGGTGTGGCGCGAGATCGAACTGCCGCTCGCCATGCCCGGCATCCTGATCGGAATGCTGCTGACCTTCGTGCTCGGCATCGGCGCCGTGGCGGAAGCCAAGATCCTCGGCGGCCAGTCGGTGATCGTGATCTCCCACGACATCGAGATCGCCTTCACCTACTCGCAGAACTGGCCGCTGGGCTCTGCGCTCGCCGTGCTGGTGACGCTGTTCATCGGCGTGCTCACCCTGGCCGTGTTCTCGAAACTCGACCTCGACACGCTGCTGGGGAGGCGGTGATGCAGCAGGAAAAGAAGCGCACCCGTTTCTTCATCGCCATCTGGACCGCGATCGTCGTCGTCGCGATCTACCTGCCCATCGTCTGCGGGGCGCTCGCAAGCCTCTCCAAGGGCCGTTATTTCGGCTTCCCGGTGCGCACGTTCTCGTTCGAGTGGTGGCAGCGCACGGTGGATTCCATCGAGATCGGCATGATCGTGCGCAACTCGGTCGCGGTGGCGGCGATGGTGACGGTCGTCTCCGTCATCGTGGCGTTCTGCGGCGCGCTGGCCTTCGCCCGTTACGACTGGAAGGGACGCCGGCTGTTCCAGAAGATCGTGCTGCTGCCGATCTTCTTTCCGCAGCCGGTTCTCGGCCTTGCGCTGCTGCTGTGGTTCAGCGCGCTCGGCATCCAGACCTCGTGGCTCACCGCGGCCTTCGCCCATCTCGTCTGGATCGTGCCGGTGGTGACGCTGGTGATCGCCATCCAGGTCTACGGCTTCGACCCGAGCTTGGAGGAAGCGGCGTTCGACCTCGGCTGCTCGCGGGTGCAGGTGCTGCGGGAGGTGACGCTGCCGCTGCTGTGGCCCGGCATCTGGTCCGGCGCGCTGTTCGCGTTCCTGTTGTCGTGGGGCAACTTTCCGCTGTCGCTCTATACGGCGGGCGCGGATTCCACGATCCCGAAATGGCTCTACGCCAAGATGGTCGCGGGCTACACGCCGATGGTGCCGGCACTCGGCACGATGTCGACGCTGGGCGCCGCCGCAGCGCTGCTCGGCGCCGGGCTGGTGGCGATGATCATCCGACGCCAGCGGGCCGCCTGAGATGGCATCCGACGCCGCCCGGCCTTGCGACCATCGCCTCCCCGCGCCATTCCGTGCAGGAATGGATGCGGGACGGGAGGGGACGCCATGCTGAACGAGACACGGCTGAGCAAGCGCCAGCGCCACGAGCGCATCGTCGCCGAGGCGATGGCAAACTCGACGCTGCGCGTCTCTGAACTCGCGGCCGAACTGATGGTCTCGACGGAGACGATCCGACGCGACCTCTACGAGCTCGGCGAGAAGGGGCTGATCAACCGCACCTATGGCGGCGCGGTGCGGCCACTCGGAACCGAACCCTCGGTCAGCGAACGGCACCGGATGATGGTGCCGGAGCGCGAGGCGATCGCCGCGGCGACGGTGCGGTTCTTCAAGCCGAAGGAAGTGGTGCTGATCGGCGCCGGCGCGACCACGACCCATGTCGCCCGGCGCATGGCGGCCGAGTGCCGGGACATCACCGCCATCACCCATTCGTTTTCGGTGGCGACCGTGCTCGCCGCCAACCCGACCATCGACGTGCTGCTCTGCCCCGGCCGCTACGACGGCGGCGAGGGCATGATCTCCGGCGCGGAGACCATCGAGTTCCTGCAGTCCTACAACGCCAACTGGGCGGTGCTGGGCGCCACCGGGCTGACCTCCGAGGGCCTGTCTGATGCCGGCGCGGGCGCAGCCTCGGTCTACAAGGCCATGATGCTGCGGGCGGTCGCCACCATCGCGGTCGCCGACCACACCAAGTACGACCAGCAGGCGCTCGCGATCTGGGGGCGCTGGCACGACATCGCCCATCTCGTCACCGACGCGGCACCCGTCGGCTCGGTCGCCCGCGCCATCGAGCGCGCCCGCGTCGACATCATCCTTGCGCAGAAACGAAGCTGAGACAGGAAGCAGCGCCCATGTGGAGCGAGCGGCAACCGGACGAAACCATCACGATCGAGGTCGACGGCCATCGCGTCGTCGCCTACTCGTTCGGAACGGGTGACGAGGTGGTGCTCTGCCTCAATGGCGGGCCGGGCCTGCCCTGCGATTACCTGCGCGAGGCGCACTCGTTCCTCGCCGACCACAACTTCCGCGTGGTCGCGTTCGACCAGCTTGGCTGCGGCAGGTCCGACCGCCCCGACGATCCGTCGCTCTGGAACATCCGGCGCTATGTGGGCGAGGTCGAGGCGGTGCGCACGGCGCTCGGGCTCGGACCTGTCCATCTCGTCGGGCACTCCTGGGGCGGCTGGCTCGCGATCGAATATGCGCTGACGCATCCGGGCGCCGTGCGCTCGCTGATCCTGGAGAACACGGCGGCCGACCTGCCGCACCTGATGCAGGAACTCTACCGGCTACGCTCGGCGCTCGGCCACGAAACGGAATCGATGATGCTGGCGCGCGAGGCCGCCGGCGACTTCCGTGACCCGGAATATCTCGCCGCCATCACGCTTCTGAACTACCGCCACGTCTGCCGCCTCAAGCAGCCGCCGGCTCCGGTCGGCCGCTCGCTCGCCGACTGGAACATGAAGCCCTACGAGGCGATGCAGGGGCCGAACGAGTTTCTCTATATCGGCAACCTGAAGGACTGGAGCCGGCTCGCCGACCTCGACCGCATCACCGCTCCGGTGCTGATCCTGGTCGGTCGCCACGACGAACAGACGCCGAAATGCGCCTCGCTGATGAAGGCCGGGCTGCCGCACGCCGAACTCGTGCTGTTCGAGAATTCGAGCCACATGCCGTTCTACGAGGAACCGCAGGCGTTCGACGCGGCGATACTGCCCTTTCTTCAGAAGGCGCGGGCGGCTTGACAGCCGCAGGTTTAAAGATGGGATTTGAGGAAAACCAACGTGTACGATGACGGCTTCCTGAAGAGGCTCGAAGACGGCGTCCGCGCGGCCCTGCCGCTGTGGGATGTCTCGCCGGATACGGAGCTGAAGCTGCTCACGATCTCGGAGAACGCCACCTTCCGGGCGACCGGCACCGGGCGCGCCACGGACCTCGTGTTCAGGGTCCACCGGCCCGAGTATCACACGCTCGCCGAGATCGAGTCCGAGCTCGCCTGGATCGGCGCCCTGCGCGCGGAAGGCGTGGTGGCGACGCCGGAGCCGGTGGCGCTGCGCAAGGGCGGGCTCGTCGCGCACATCGACGACGCCGGTAGCACCCGCCACGTCGTCGCCTTCGAGCACGTCACGGGCGAGGAGCCGCGTGAAGGAGAGGATCTGGCACGCTGGTTCACGGAACTCGGCGCGATCCACGCCCGGCTGCACGCCCATTCCAAGCGCTGGAAGCGGCCGGACGGCTTCGTCCGCAAGGTCTGGAACCACGCGAGCACGGTCGGCGACCGGCCGCTGTGGGGTGACTGGCGCGCCGGGCTCGGCCTGACGCCGGACGGGCGCGCGGTTCTGGAACGAACCGTGGGCGTGCTCGGCGACCGGCTTTCCGTGCTCGGCGATGGGCCGGAGAGCTTCGGCCTCGTCCACGCCGATCTTCGGCTGGCCAACCTGCTGGTCGACGGCGACCGCCTGACCCTGATCGATTTCGACGATTGCGGCTTCAGCTGGTATCTCTACGACTTTGCCGCCGCCGTCAGCTTCCTCGAACACGAGCCCTACATTCCGGCGCTGCAGGACGCGTGGGTGGAAGGCTACCGCACCGTCGCGCCCCTGAGCGCGGCCGAGGCCGGCCTGCTGCCGAGCCTCGTGATGCTGCGGCGCATCCTGTTGACCGCCTGGGTCGCCTCCCACGCCGAAACCCCCACCGCGCTCAGCATGGGCACGGCCTATACCGACGGAACCGTTGCGCTGGCGGAAGCCTACCTGTCGGCGCAAGCGTGAGGAGCGCGACAATGTCCGCCACCCAGATCAAGACACAGCAGATCCTGTCGCTGAACGCCTTCGACGGAACAGCGCCCGCCGATCTCGACGACGATATCGACGCCCTGGTGACGCGCCGGCAGAACAGCTTCGGCGCCGCCTCGGTGCTGTTCTACCAGCGCCCGCTGCACATCGTCGGCGCGCGCGGAGCCTATATCCACACGGCCGACGGCAAGCGCTATCTCGACCTCTACAACAACGTGCCCTCGGTCGGGCACTGCCACCCGAAGGTCATCGAGGCGGTGTCGCGCCAGCTGGCGCGCTTCAACACCCACACCCGCTATCTCTATGAGAACGTGCACGATTATGCCGAGCGGCTGCTGGCGACCTTCCCGGCGCCGCTGTCCAACCTCGCGCTGACCTGCACCGGCACGGAGAGCAACGACCTCGCGCTGCGGCTGGTTTCTACCTTCACCGGCGGGCGCGGCTTCATCGTCACCGAGACGGCCTATCACGGCAACACCGCCGCGGTGACCGAGGTCTCGCCGTCGTCCTACAGGAAGGGGCGGCCGCCGGCCCACGTCCGCACCGTTCCGGCCCCCGACCCGCGCGCCTATCCCGGCGACCTCGGCGAAGGCTTCGCGGCGGCGGTCAAGGCCGCCATCGCCGCGCTCGAAGCCGACGGCATCCGCTTCGCCGGCTTGCTGGTCGACACCATCTTCTCGAGCGACGGCGTGTTCGCCGATCCCCCGGGCTTCCTGAAGCCGGCGGTCGACGCCGTCCACGCCGCCGGCGGGCTGTTCATCGCCGACGAGGTGCAGCCAGGGTTCGCCCGCACCGGCGACGCGATGTGGGGCTTCCTGCGCCACGGCGTGACGCCCGACGTCGTCACCATGGGCAAGCCGATGGGCAACGGCTTCCCGATGGGCGGGGTCGTCACCCGGCCGGAGTTGCTCGCGGCGTTCTGCGCGGAGTTCGGCTATTTCAACACCTTCGGCGGCAATCCCGTCGCGGCGGCGGCCGGGCTCGCCGTGCTCGACGCCATCGCCGAGGACGGGCTGATGGAAAACGCCCGTGTCGTCGGCGGCCACATGAAGCGCGCGCTGGAGGAGCTGGCGACGCGGCGGCCCGCCATCGGACCCGTGAGGGGCACCGGGCTCTATCTCGGCGTCGAGATCGTCGACGAGGCGGGCCCCGACCCCGCCGGGGCGACAGCACTGATCAACGCGCTGCGCGACCGGCAGATCCTGATCGGCGCCGCCGGCCCGTTCGGCAATGTGCTGAAAGTGCGCCCGCCGCTCTGCCTGACCATCGAGGACGCCGATCGCTTCGTCGATGCGGTGGACGGCATCCTGGCGACGCCCACCTGAGAGGCGCGCGCGACGGCAACCGCCCGGAGGCCTGACGGCTCGCCGTCCGGCGGCGGGAGATTGCCGTCGCGCGCCATGCGGCGGGAGATTGCCCTGGCGCGCCTTGCGGCGCATGGTTCGCAGACGATCCGAACTCGGCCAAATCGGATCCATTCCGTCATTTTGACAAAATGCGGACCTCTTGACGGTTGTCTGCGTTCCGCGACGGCTGCGCCGGCTTTTGCCCGGCCGTGTGCGGACGCCTGCCGACCGCCGCGCCGGAGAGACCATGGACAAGGCCACGCGAACCGCCATCACCGACTGGCTGCTGGAACACGGGCTTGCCGGGGCGGCCGAGACCGAATTGCTGCGCGGGTTCTGCGAGCGCTGCCAGGCCGCGGGCATCGACCTTCATCGCGGTGTGGTGTTCATTGACACGCTGCACCCGATCCTGGAAGGACGCGGCTGGCGGTGGGGCGGCGACGGCAACAGCGGTGCCGCGATGTTCGAATATCCGCGCCACACCAGCCCGGACGACGACCACCGCTGGCGCCTCTCGCCGTTCTACAGGCTGCTTGAGAACGGCGACACGCTGCTGCACCTCAACCTCGAAGGCGGCGGGCCGTTCGACTATCCGGTGGTGCAGGATCTCGCCGCGGAAGGCTGCACCGGCTACATGGCCGCGATCCACCGCTTCGAGCGCGGCAAGGCGATCGGACCGGTCGACTGCACCTATTCGTCGTGGTCGACGCGGCGGCCGGGAGGCTTCTCCGACGACGATCTCGACGACATGCGCAGCCTGCTGCCGGCTTTCCTGCTCGCGATCAAGACCGCGACGATGACCGAGGTGGCGCGGACGCTCGCCCACGTCTATCTCGGCCGCGACGCAGGCGAGCGGGTGCTGGGCGGCCGCATCACCCGGGGCGTGGCCGAGCGCATCAACGCGGTGCTGTGGTATTCCGATCTCCGGTCCTCGACCTCGATCTCCGACACCGCGGCGCCGGAGGAGATCATTCCCTTCCTCAACGACTATGCCGCCGCCGCCATCGACGCGATCCACGGCGAGGGCGGCGACGTGCTGAAGCTGATGGGCGACGGCATCCTGGCGATCTTCGGCGGCGCGCGCACGCCGGTTGCCGGCCGCGCCGCGCTCCGGGCCGAACGGCGGTTCCGGGAGAACATCCGCCGCCTCGACGTCGAGCGCGCCGCGCTTGAGCGGCCGACCACGTCGGCCTATGTCGGGCTGCATTGCGGCGAGGTGTTCTATGGTAACATCGGCAGCAACGAGCGGCTGGACTTCACCGTGGTCGGCCCGGCCGTCAACGAGGTGAGCCGGATCGCCTCGATGTGCCGGGCGGTCGACCGCGACCTTCTGGTCTCCGCGGCCCTGATCGAGGCGCTCGGCCCGGTCGAGCAGGAGCATTTCGTCTCGACGGGACGGTTCGCGCTGCGCGGCGTCGGGCGCGCCCAGACGCTCTATACCCTCGACCCGGCGGTTTCCACGGACAGCGCCCACGCGGTGCGTTATGCCCATTGCCTCGACGGCGCACCGGCGGGCCGCAAGGCCGGCCTCGACAATTCCGCTCCGTGATATCACGGAGTTGTCGCGTTCCCGGAAAACGGGGAAAATGCATAAACGGGATTCCGAACAGGATTCTCACGGGGGGACCACGTCCTGGACGAGCCATCGAAACCTGCCGCGCCCACCGTGATGCTGCCCGGCTCCGTCACCCTGACGGAGGTGGCGGCTGCGGCCGGCGTGGGCGAAAGCACCGCCTCGCGCGTTCTGCGCAATCACGGCTCGTTCTCCCAGGCGACCCGCGAGCGCGTGCTCGCGGCCGCTGCTCAACTCGGCTACGTGCCGAACCGCATCGCCGGGACGCTCGCCTCCGCCGGTTCCAACCTGATCGGCATCCTGATCCCGTCGCTGACCAACATCGTGTTCTCCGACGTGCTGCGCGGCGCCAACGCGGTGATCGACGCCGAGGGCTTCCAGGCCGTGGTCGGGGTGACGAACTATGACCCCCGCCGGGAGGAGGCGCTCGTCGCCAGCATGCTGTCGTGGCGGCCGGCGGCGATGATGGTGGCGGGACTGGAGCATTCCGAGCGCACCAGAGCGCTGCTCGCGGCGAGCGGCAGCCGGGTGTGCGAGCTGCTCGACATCGATGGGCCGGGCCTCGACCTCGTGGTCGGGTTCTCCAACGAAGGCGCCGGGCGCGCTGCCGCCCGCCACCTGCTGGCGCGCGGCTACAAGCGGTTCGGTTATCTCGGGCGCGATTTCGGTCGCGACACCCGCGCGGGCAAGCGCTATCGCGGCTTCGTCGAGACGCTGCGCGAGGCTGGCCTCACGCTCGCCGACGAGGAAATCGTGCCGGTCTCGTCGTCCATCGAGGCGGGACGCGTCGGCACCGACCGGATGCTGGAACGCACGCCCGGCGTCGAGGCGATCTACTACGCCAACGACGACATGGCGATCGGTGGCTATTTCCACTGCCTCGCCAACGGGTTGTCCGTACCGTCGCAGCTCGCCCTTTTCGGCCACAACGGCCTCGATGTCGGCCGGTTCGCGCCGCAGGTGATGTCGACGATCCGCACGCCCCGCGTGGGCATCGGCGAAACCGGCATGCGTCTGGTGCTGGCCGGCGCCTCTGCACAGACCGTCGATCTGGGCTTCGAACTCGTCGAGGGCGAGACGGCCTGATCGCCGGACGGGGCTTTCTTTACAGCAATTCCATTCACCGATACCCTTCTTCCCGGTCCCCTCGGGGCTACGCGAGGCCGCATCCGGCAGGATGCCCGTGATCGAGGAAGAAGCATGCGTTCCGGTCTTTCACGCGCGGGCCTCGTGCCGGCGTCTTTCGTCGCGATCGCCCTGCTGGCAGGGCTTGGCACGGTCAGCGCGGCACAGGACCCGATCGGCGACCGCCAGGACGCCATGGATGATATCGGACGGGCGATGAAGACCGCCTCGACCATCGCCAAGGGCAGCGCCGACAGCTACGACGCGGCGGCGGCCGGAAAAGCCATGCAGACCATCGCCTCCGCGGCGGCCGAGCTGCACACGCTGTTTCCGGCGGACAGCCAGACCGGCGGCGATACCCGCGCCTCTCCCAAGATCTGGGAGAACATGGCCGATTTCGACGCCCATATCACGAAGCTCGAGGAAGCGGCCAAGGCGGGCGTGGCCGCCGCGCCAGGCGGGCTTGCGGCCTTCGCCCCCGCCGTCCAGGCCGTCGGCGCCACCTGCTCGTCGTGCCACGACCTCTACCGGCTGCGCAAAAGCTGACGCCGCCCCTGGCGACCTGCCGGACACGCCGCGGCGCGCATGTTCGTCAGGCGGCGAGCGTCTCGTCGACGGCTGCGAGCACGCCCTTCGCCCGGATCGCGGCATAGGCCTCGATAAGAGACGGGCGGAAGCCCGGGCGCACCGGAAGCTCGCTGCCGAACACGCGGGCGAAGCCGAGGAAGGCATCCACGACGGCCTCCGGCGAGGCGGTGGACTGGTCGGGACGGCCGGTCCATTCCGCGAGCGCCGGGTCGGTGACATCGAACGGCCGGCCGGCGTCGTCGATGCCGCCGCAGGAGCGGATCCAAAGCGCCACCGCGAACGTGAGCGCCTTCGCAGGCGAACCGGCGGCGAGTTGCTCGCGCAATGGCGCCAGCAGGCGCTGCGGCACCTTCAGCGACGCGTCGGTCGCGATCTGGGCGGTACGGTGGGCGAGAGCACTGTTGGCATAGCGCGCCTTCAGCCGCCCGGTATAGGCGGTGGCCGCTGCTTCCCCCGTTTCGATGGTGGGGATGACATCGCGCCAGTAGGCATCGACCAGCCGCCGCACGGTCGGCTCGGAAAAAGCCCGCGCCACCGTCTCGAAGCCGGCCAGCCGGCCGGCGGCGGCGATGACGGTGTGCGAGCCGTTGAGCAGCCGCAGCTTCATGTGCTCGAACGGCCGCACGTCGGCGACGAATTCGACGCCGCTTTCCTCGTAGCGCGGCCGTTCCGCAGAGAAGCGGTCCTCGATGACCCACTGGAAATAGGGCTCGCCCACCACCGGCCACGCATCCGTCACGCCGAGGCGCGCGGCGATCGCCGCACGGTCGGCATCGGTGGTGGCCGGAACGATACGGTCGACCATCGAGGACGGACACGCGACGCTTTCGGCGATGAAACGGGCGAGCGCGGGGTCGCGCGCCTCGGCAAAAGCCGACAGCGCCGCCGACAGCGTCGCGCCGTTGCTCGGCAGGTTGTCGCACGAGACGATGGTGAAGGGAGCGACGCCCGCAGCATGCCGGCGGGCGATCGCCTCCACGAGAAAGCCGATGGCCGAGCGCGGCGCAGCGGGATTGGCGAGGTCGTGCCGGATGTCCGGATGATCCGCCAACAGCGTGCCGGCGGCAAGATCCATCAGGTAGCCCTTCTCGGTGACGGTGAGCGTGACGAGCTTCACCCTGGGATCGGCGAGCGCATCGACGAGGCGGGCCGGCGCCTCCGGGGCGACGAGGATCGAGCCGATCGAGCCGATGACGCGCACCTCCTCCCGTTCCCCGTCGCGCAGCGCAAGCGAATAGAGGCCGTCCTGGGGAGCGAGCGCATCGCGGGTGTCGGGGCTGCGCAGCGAGGCCGCGACGATACCCCAGCCGCTCTCGCCACGGCCGAGCGCGTCGTCGGCGAACACCGCCTGATGCGCCCGGTGGAACGCGCCGACGCCGAGATGCACGATGCCGGGCGTGACGGCGGAGCGATCATAGGCGGGGCGAAGCACGTCGGGCCTGAGCGATCCGAGCGTCGCGTTCGAAAGCGTGGTCACGGGCATTTCCTCTTGCGTCTTTTCTTGTCCAGACGGCCGGGCCGGCTTGCCGCGCGGCAACCTGCGTACGGCGGGTCAGTCGAACTGGAGGCCGCCGTTCATGTCAACGATCTCGCCGGTGATGAACCCCGCGAGCGGCGAAGCCAGGAAGGCGACGGCATGGGCGACTTCTTCCGGGGCGCAGAAGCGGCCGACCGGAATGGCGGCAAGCTGGCGGGCGCGGTCCTCGTCACTCAACTGTTCCAGGATCATCGGCGAGAGCACGTAAGCCGGGGCGATGGCGTTCACCGTGATGCCGAAGCCGGCGAGTTCGCGCGCGGCGCTGAAGGTGAGGCCGTTCATCGCCGCCTTCGACACCGTATAGGCCGTGCCGGCGGTGAGGCCGCCGCACTTGGCGGCGTAGGAGGAGACATTGATGATCCGGCCCCAGCCGCGTGCCTTCATGCCCGCCATCACGCCGCGGGTAAGGACCAGAGCGGCATCGACATTGACGGCCATGATGCGGTGCCAGTCGCCGAGATCGGTGGCGGCGAGCTTGTCGTTCGACAGGATACCGGCATTGTTGACGAGGATATCGATGCCGCCGCGGGCGGCGACGATGTCGCCGGCGAGCCGTTCGGTCGCCGCGAGGTCGCCGAGATCGACATCATGCAGCGACACCGCATCGCCGTGGCTTCGCGACAGCGCGGCAAGCGCCTCCGCGCTGCGGTCGATGGCGGCGACATGGGCGCCTGCGGCGACAAGGCGGGCGACCACGGCCCGGCCGATCGATCCGCCAGCGCCGGTGACGGCCGCGATTTTCCCTGACAGTTCCATCCCGGATTCCATTCCTTCCTGGTGCGCCGTTGGGCGGCGCCTGATTTTATTGCGGGGGGGAAGCGGCGCCTACTCAATCGACGACGAAGCGGCGGCGCTCCTCGGGCAAGTTTTCGACGAGCGTGAAGATGCGGTCGAGGTGGAAGACGAGCCTTGCCTCGGCCGCCGCCGCGTCGCCGGCATCGAGCGCGTCTAGCACGGCCGTGTGTTCGGCGATGGCATCCGGCAGGCGCTCGCGCTGGCCGAACAGGCGGATGAAGCGGGTGAGCCGCGTCTTGGCGAGCAGGATCGCCTGCCACACGCCCTGCCGGCCGGCGAACTCGGTCATGATCTGGTGGAAGCGTTCATCGGCCTCGTGGAAGCCCTCGACGTCGCCTGCCGCCACCGCCGCCACCTGCCGCTCGACGATCGCGCGGGAGGCGGCACTCATCTCCGGCGTCCAGCGGGCGGCAACCTCGCGCAGCACGGCCACCTCGAGCGAGAGCCGGACGAACTGGTTGTCGGCGAGATCGCCCCGCTTGATCGGGGCGACGAAGCTGCCCTGCTGCGGAAATACCTCAATCAGCCCGTCGTCGACGAGGCGCAGGATGGCGGCGCGAATCGGCGTGCGCGACACGCCGAAATGACGGCCGATCCGGTTCTCGCTGATCGAGGCGCCGGGCAGCAGGCGCACGCTGACGATGGCCTGCTTCAGCGCTTCGTAGACCTGATCGGAGACGGGCTGCCGCCGGTCGAGAACGAACGCGACGTCGAGCGGCGCTTCGCTGCGATCGTGGTCTCCGGGCATCTGCGCGACGAATGACATCGTAGAACTCCGAGACGCCGCAGGGGCGAGAAGGGCACCGCCGGCGCGGCCGAACAAGACGCCGAAATCGCAGCATCTTGCCGCTTTGCCGGCCCGGACGCGCTCGTCGGCCGGTCCTTGGGGCCATCCCACCGCCAACAAAAGCGTTGCGCCCTGCACACTTGTATACTAGGGTTCAGGCACCCCACGCAAGAATGATCGTCACGGCGCTTCCTTCCTGCGACCGGGGTCCGGGAGGACAAACTTTTAGGAGAGGACGAATGTCCCGTCGTTTGGGAATTCTCACGGCCGCGATCGCCATCGTGGCCGGCATCGGCGTCGCTCAGGCTGCGGACGACACGAAGGTCGCGCTGGTGCCGGGCGGGCCGCATCCTTATTTCGCCGCCTGGGAGCAGGCCGGAAAGGACGCCGCACGCGATTTCGGCCTCGCAGGGGCCGATTACAAGGTGCCGCAGAAGTGGGAGCTGAGCGCCCAGAACCAGCTTCTGGAAAGCCTGCTGACCCAGGGCTACAACGCATTCCTCATCTTCCCCGGTGATCCGGTCGGCTCCGTCTCCACGGTGGACGAGCTCGTCGGCGCGGGCGCCCCGGTGATCGCGGCGGCCGGCTGCCTGAAGGACCCGTCGGACGCCTCGTTCTGCCTCGGCACCGACACCGGCCATTCCGCCTATCTCGGCGCGAAGGAACTGATCAAGCGCCTGCCCGCGGGCAAGAAGCGCATCGCGCACTTCACCGGCTTCCTCGTCGACCCGAACACCCAGCTTCGTATCGACGCCGTCAACCAGGCGGCGAAGGAAGAGGGTGCGGAGGTCGTGCAGGTGATTGCCGACATCGACGCGCCCGAGCCGGCGGAAGAGAAGATCAACGCCTATCTCGCCGCCCATGCCAACGATGTCGACGGCATCATCACGACGGCCTGGGTGCCGGCCGTGACCGCCGCCAACGCGCTGCGCAAGATCGGCGACAAGCGCATCGTCATGGTCGGCATCGACCACGACGAAGTGGTGATCAAGGCGATCAAGGACGGCTTCGTCGCCGGCACCATGCTGCAGAACCCCTACGGCCAGGGCTATATCGGCTCGTTCGCCGTCGACAAGCTGCGCAGCGGCTGCACGGTGAAGGCCGACGCGCCCTGGAAGAAGAACGCGCTGACCGACCACTTCATCGACTCGGGCACGGTGTTCGTCGGCCCCGAGCAGGTCGACAACTACGTGACCGCGATGCAGGGCATCACGAAGGACCTGTTCTCGACCTTCGAGAAGACCTACCTGAACTGCCCGAGCTGATCCCCGCTCGCCGCAGGTTTGTCCTGAACCGCGCGCCTGCCGGTGCGCGGTGCCCGCGGGCCGCCGCCGATACCGGGAAACCGGTCGCCGGCCGGCCCGCCCCGGCGTGGCAAGGGCGCCCCGCCACGATCCCACAAGACAAGTTCCGCGATACACGATCCGCGACAGTAGACGCGGCACGCGCCGTCCCGCCGGCGGCCCGCTCCGCCCGGCCCGTTCCGGCGCGCGCCGCCAGCGACGCTTCCCGGGTTTTGCGGCCCGTGCGAGCACCCGGTGCCGCGTCGCCGGCCCGGCCGCGCTCCCGGTGAAGCCGGCAGAGTTTTCGAGGTGATGCGATGAATGTCGAACAAAGCCCGGCGCGCGCTCCGGCGCCGCAGGCGTCGCCGGCCGACCAACGCGGACCCAACGCCTCGCTGCGGTTCCTCCTGTCGAACGAATTCGGTCTGATCGTTCTGATCGTCGTCTTCACCGTGCTGTTCGGGTTGGCGACCAAGGGGTTTCTGTCCTCCTTCAACCTGTTCACGCTGGGCCGCACCGCCGCCGTCAACATCGTCATCGGCCTTTCGATGATGGCGGTGATCGTGACCGGCGGCCTCAACCTCGCCGTCGGCGCCATCGGCGTCTGCGCCGCCATGACGTTCGGCGCGCTGATCGAGGTGGTTGGGCTGCCGTGGCCGATCGCGCTCGCCGGCGGGCTCGCCCTCGGTGCGGCGCTCGGCGCCGTCAACGGCATCGCCGTGGTCCGCTCGGGACTGCACAGCTTCATCATCACGCTCGCCACCATGAGCATCTTCTTCGGGGTGATGGTGTTCATCACCCGCGCCGAATCCTTCCGCGGTCTGCCGCAGTCCTTCACCATGCTCGGCCGCATGAAGCTCGCCGGGGTGATCTCGCCCCTGCTGATCGTGGCGGTCGCGGTGTCGCTCGCGCTCGTGGTGCTCTACCGCCTGACGCCGCTCGGCCGCGAGATGCTGGCCGCCGGCGCCAAGCCCGAGGCCGCCGTGCTGTCGGGCGTGCGGGTCGACCGCGTGGTGGTGCTCTGCCACCTGCTTTCGGGCCTGCTGGCCTCCATTGCCGCGCTGATGCTGGTCGCGCGCAACGGCGCGGCCATTCCCGCCATGGCAGGCCAACTCGGCCAGGACTGGCTTCTGCCCGCGTTCCTCGGCCCCGTGCTCGGCGGAACGCTCCTGTCGGGCGGGCGCGTCTCGGTGCTCGGCACCTTCCTCGGCGCCCTGCTCGTGACCATGCTGACCAGCGGGCTGCTGCTGCTCCAGATCGGCGAGTTCTGGGTGCAGGCCTGCCTCGGCATCCTGCTGCTGATCGCGGTGCTGCTCGACAAGGCGCGCAGGCTGTTCCTCGCGAGCCGGAGGATGATCTGATGGGATATCTCTCGCGCTATGCCCGCACCGACTGGTTCGGACCGCTCATCGCCACCCTGATCGCGATCGCGCTGGTCGGCGGCTTCAATCCCTCGTTCCTGTCGCCGTTCAATATCCAGGTGCTGCTGCTCGCCATCGCGGTGAACGCGCTGATCGCGTTCTCGCAAATGATCATCATCGCCATCGGCCAGATGAACCTGTCGGTCGGCGCCATCGGCGGTCTCGCCGCCATCGCCTTCGCCGGCATGATGGAAGTGTGGGGATTGCCGGTGCCCGTCGCGCTGGTGCTGGCGCTCGCGATCGGCGTCGTCGCCGGCATGCTCAACGGCATTTTCATCGCCTGGACCGGTATATCGGCGTTCATCATCACCCTCGCCAGCCTCTCGGTGTTCAAGGGCATCAATCTCGGCATCACTCGCGCCTCGCCGTTCTACGACATCCCGCAGATCGTGAAGGACTTCGGCAACACCAACATCATCGGCCCGCTGCCATGGCTCGCGGTGGTGACCGCGGTGGTGGCAGTGCTGTTGTGGTTCCTGCTGAACCGGCAGGCGCTCGGCCGCTGCATCCTCGCGGTCGGCGGCAACGAGCACGCGGCCGAACTCTCCGGCATCTCGGTGCGCAAGACCATCGTGGCCGCCCATGCGCTGTCCGGCCTGCTCGCGGCACTGGCCGGCGTCGCGCTCGTCGCCCGGCTGCAGATCGGCCAGCCCACCATCGGCGACGACTGGCTGATCCTGTCGTTCGCCGCCCCCGTCATCGGCGGCGCGGTCCTGAGCGGCGGCCACGTCAGCGTGCCGGCCACCCTGCTCGGCGTCGCCATCGTGGCGATCATCACCCAGGCCCTGGTGCTGTTCAACATCGACCCGTTCCTGGTGCAGGTGGTGCTCGGCGTCCTCATCCTGTGGGCCGTCGGCATCAACCGCTTCCGCGAGGTCCGTCTCGCCAAGACCGCGAAGAGGATTTGAGCGATGGCCGATCTTTCGTCCCCTTCGACCGTTCCGGTGCTTGAGGCGCGCGAGGTCTCCAAGTTCTTCCCCGGCGTGAAGGCGCTGCAGGACGTCTCCATGCGGCTCGAGCCGGGTTCGATCCACGCGCTGCTCGGCGAGAACGGTGCCGGCAAGTCGACGCTGATCAAGATCATCACCGGCGTGCACCGGCCGGATGGCGGGACGCTCCTGCTCGACGGCACCCCGATCGAGCTCAGAGGCACCCGCGATGCCACCTCGCGCGGCATCGGCGTCGTGCATCAGGAGCGCAACCTGATCCCGCGCTTCACGGTGGGCGAGAACATCTCGCTCGAAAGGCTCGCCACCCACCCCCTCAAGACCGTCGACTATCAGGCCCTGAACGAGACCGCGCGGCATTGGCTCGGCGTGCTCGGCCTCGACATCGACCCGCGCACGCCGGTCTCGCAGCTTTCCGTCGCCAAGATGCAGCTCGTCGAGATCGCCAAGGCGCTGTCGCTCAAGTCGCGGGTGCTGCTGCTGGACGAGCCGACCGCCTCGCTCACCCCGCACGAGACGGTCGCGCTGTTCGATCTGCTGCGCAGGCTTCGGGACGACGGCGTGAGCATGCTGTTCGTCAGCCACAAGCTCGAGGAAGTGCAGGAAATCTGCGACCGCGTCACGGTGCTGCGCGACGGCCGCAACGCCTGCGCCAGCCAGTCGATGGCGGGCATGGGCCGGCACGATCTGGTGCGGCTGATGATCGGCCGCAGCGAGCAGATCGCCAACTGGCCCACGCGCCACTTCGAGAAGGCGCCTGAGGCGCTGAAACTGACGGGCGTTTCGACCGCTCTCGGCCACCGTGACGTGGACCTGACCGTCCGCAAGGGTGAGATCGTCGGCCTTTACGGCCTCGTCGGCGCCGGCCGCACGGAACTCGCCAAGTGCATCATGGGTGCGCACCCGGTGACCGGCGGCACTGTGGAGGTGGCCGGCAAACCGGCGAAGATCACGACCGTCGCCGATGCCATCCATCGCTACCGGATCGGCTATGTCAGCGAGGACCGCAAGCAGGAAGGCCTCGTGCTGATCCACACGGTGCTGGAGAATGCCGGCATCACCGTGTGGCGGCGGCTCGCCAACCGCCTCGGCCTTCTGACCGACGGCACGGTGCGCCGCACGGTCGAGCCCTATATCCGCAAGCTCGAGGTGCGCACGCCGTCGCTCGAGCAGATCGTGGGCAACCTCTCCGGCGGCAACCAGCAGAAGATCAGCGTCGCGAAGTGGCTGGCGGCGGGCATCGACGTGCTGATCGTCGACGAGCCGTCCGTCGGTATCGACATCAAGACCAAGGCCTACCTGCACGAGCTTCTGCGCGAGCTTTCCGACAGCGGCACGGCGATCCTTCTGATCACCAGCGACATGCCGGAAATGATCACCCTCGCCGACCGCATCGTGGTGATGAACGACTACCGCATCTCCGGCGAACTGGAGAACACCCGCGACTATGGCCGCATGAGCGAGGGAATCATGTATCTGATCCACCGCGTCGAGGCGGCGGAATAGGGTCGGCCGACGCGGCAAACGGGGAAACGGCCATGAAGATCGACGCGCACCAGCACTTCTGGGACTACGACGCCAACCCGGGCGACTTCACCTGGATGGGCCCTGCCGAGGAGCCGATCCGCCGCAACTTCCTGCCGGCGGATCTCGAACCGCTGCTCGACGCGACGGGCTACGACGGGACCGTCGCCGTGCAGGCGCGCGAACTGAAGGCCGAGACGGACTTCCTGCTCGGCCTCGCCGCCGCGAACCCGCGCATCAAGGGTGTGGTCGGCTGGCTCGACCTCTGCGCCCCGGATGTCGAGCGCGACCTCGATGGCTATCGCGGCACGCCCCTGCTGAAGGGATTCCGGATGCTGGTCCACGACCACCCGGATGTCGGCTTCGCGGCGAGCGACGCCCATGTGCGCGGCGTCGGCCTGCTGGAGCGCTACGGCTTCACCTACGACCTTCTGCTGAAACCGCCGCACCTGAAGGCCGCCATTGCGCTGGTCGATCGGCTGCCGAACCAGAAATTCGTGGTCGACCACATCGCCAAGCCAGCCATAGACGGCCACTTCACCGCCGAATGGCGCGACGGGATCGAGGCGATCGCCCGGCGGCCGAACGTGTGGTGCAAGCTCTCCGGCCTCGTCACGCTGCCGGGCGCCATGCCGGCGCGCCGCGCGGACTTCCATCCCTATCTCGACCTCGTGCTGGAGGCGTTCGGTGCCGGGCGCTGCATGATCGGTTCCGACTGGCCGGTCGCGACCTGCGGCGCGGATTATGCCGGGACGATGGCCATCGTCGAGGGCTGGAGCGAACGGCTGGCCGCGCCCGAGCGCGCCGCCGTGCTCGGCGGCAACTGCGCGGCGTTTTACGGGCTTTCCTGAGCCCGTTCCGCCGACGCCTCCCGGCGTGGGTCCGACGCACCGCTTCCCGGCGGCGTCATTCGCCGCGGGGATAGCGTTGCGCCTCCTCCAGGACGTTCAGGTCCATGTGGTTGCGCATATAGCGCTCCGATGCCTTCTGCAAAGGCTGGAAATCCCACGGATAATAGGCGCCGTTGCGCAGGGCCTCGTAGACGACGTGGCGGCGGGCCTGGCTCGCCCGGACATCCGCATCGAAGCGGGCGAGGTCCCAGCGTTGCCGCATCGCCGCACTCAGCCGCGACAGGATCGCGGCGCAGGCGGGGTCGGCGGCCCGGTTGGCGCGCTCGTGCGGATCGTCGTCGAGATTGGTGAGGATGGGCGGGTCGAGCTCGCACAGCACCAGCTTCCAGGGCCCGTTGCGCAGCGCGACGAGCGGTGCCTCGGAGCCTTCCGCCGCATATTCCATCGGCACCGGTCCGCGTCCGCCCTCACCGCGCGCGAGCGGAACGAGGTCTTCGCCATCCGTCCATGGTATGATTCCCGACAGATCGAGGGCGGCGAGGTCGGCAAGGGTCGGCAGCACGTCGAGGGTCGAGACCGGCCGCTCCACCAGGGCTGCCGGAAGCCCCGGTGCCGCGATCATCAGGGGCACCCGGGCAGAGCCTTCGAAGAAGTTCATCTTGAACCACAGCCCGCGCTCGCCGAGCATGTCGCCGTGATCCGACACGAACACCACGACGGTATCGTCGGCCATCCGGCAGCGGTCGAGAATATCGAGGAGTTCACCGATCTTCTCGTCGATATAGGAGATATTGGCGAAATAGGCCCGGCGGGCGTGGCGAACGTCCTCGTCGGTGACGCCGCTTGCCGCGTGGTCGCTCGCCAGCATCAGCCGCCGGGAGTGCGGGTCCTGGGCTTCGAACGGGATCGGCGGCACCACCGGATCGAGGGCCGGGCACGCCTCGTAGAGATCCCAGAAGCGCCGCCGTGCGACATAGGGATCGTGCGGGTGGGTGAAGCTGACCGTGAGGCACCACGGGCGCTCGTCCTGCCTCCGGGCGAGATCGTAGAGGCGGCGCCCGGCGTGGTATGCGACCTCGTCGTCATATTCGAGCTGGTTGGTGATCTCGGCCACCCCGGCGCCGGTGACCGAACCGAGATTGTGATACCACCAGTCGATGCGCTCGCCGGGCCGGGCATAATCCGGCGTCCAGCCGAAATCGGCCGGATAGATGTCGGTCGTCAGCCGTTCCTCGAAGCCGTGAAGCTGGTCGGGGCCGACGAAGTGCATCTTGCCCGACAGGATCGTGCGGTAGCCAACCCGGCGCAGATGATGGGCGAAGGTCGGGATGTCGGAGGCGAACTCCGCCGCGTTGTCGTAGACGCGGGTTCGGTTCGGAAGCTGCCCCGACATGAAGGACGCCCGCGCGGGCGCGCACAGCGGGCTCGCCGTGTAGGTGTTGGCGAAGCGCACGGAACGACGGGCGAGTGCCTTCAGGTGGGGGGCGTGGAGAAAATCCGCCGGGCCGTCCGGGAACAGCGTTCCGTTCAACTGGTCGACCATCAGGACGAGAATGTTGGGGCGCGTCATCGAAAGCTCCGCCGGGGGAAGAAGGCGGGCGCCGCCCGCCCGAACCGCGTTCATCCGCAGTCCGGCAGGCACCGCCCGGGGGGTGGGGATCACGGCACCGCCGGCATGTGCCGGCGGCCAAGACGATCCCGGGGTGGCGCGATCACAGTCCGAGCGCGGCCTTGACGGCCGGCAGCCCCGGCTTGCCGTCGAATGTCGTGATCCCCGCGAGCCACGGCTCGAGCGCCTCGGGATGGGCCTTGAGCCACTCTTTCGCGGCCACGGACGGCTCCTGGCCGTCGTCGAGGATCTTGCCCATCATGGCGTTCTCCATGCCGAGATCGAACTTCAGGTTCCGGAACAGCGCCGCCGCGTTCGGGCACTCGGCCGACCAGCCGGTCCGCGCGAGTGTGCGCACATCCGCGCCGCCGTAGTTCGCGCCGAAATAGGCGTCGCCACCCGCGAGATAGGTGATGGCGAACGTCTCGTTCATCGGATGCGGCGCCCAGGCGAGGAAGACGATCCACTTCTTGCCGTTGGTCGCCCGCTTGACCTGCGCCAGCATCGCCTGCTCGCCCGATTCCACCACCTTCCAGCCCTTGAGGCCGAAATCGTCGGCGTCGATCATCTTCTGGATGTTGGCATTCGCCGGTGCGCCGGGCTCGATGCCGAAGATCTCGCTGCCGAACTTCGCCGCATTGGGGGCGAGATCCTTGAAGTCCTTCACGCCGGCATCGGCGACGTAGCTCGGCACCGCGAGCGTGAACTTCGCGCCGGTGAGATTGACGCCCAGCACCTCCACGGCCTTGGCCTCGTTCAGCGCATCGATGAACTTCTGCTGAGCCGGCATCCAGTTGCCGAGGAAGACGTCGAGATCGCCGTTCTTCATGGATTCATAGCCGATCGGCACGGACAGCGTCTGCACCTCCTGTTTGTAGCCGAGCCCGGCGAGCACTTCGCCGGCAATGGCGTTGGTGGAGGTGATATCCGTCCAGCCCGGATCGGACATCCGGATGGTCTTGCAGGACGGGGCATCGGCGGCAAAGGCGGTGCCGGCCGCGAGGAACAGGGACAGGGCACAGGCAGCCCGGAGAATGCGCTTCATGATCGACCCCTCGGAAGGTTGGTGGCGAAGCCGCCACGGGAACGCGCCCGCCACGCGACGGGCCGCCGCAAGAAGGGGTGCCCTGATTTTCGGGTCTTGAGCCCGCCTTGCCCTGTCGAACATCAGGCCGTTAAATGGCACAGCCTGTGAAGCCGCCCGTTTTCGATAACTGGCATCAGGAGATTTTATGACCGACCGCTCGCTCGATCTCGGCTGGGTTCGGGTGTTCGATGCGGTGGGGCGGCTCGGCAGCCTCACCGCGGCCGGGCGCGAGCTTGGCCTTTCCCAACCGGCCGTCAGCTACATCGTGCGCGCGCTCGAAGAGCAGCTCGGCACGGTGCTGCTGGAGCGGGGTCACCGCGGCAGCCGGCTTTCGCCGGCCGGCGAGAGGCTGCACCGCGCGGCCAGCGCCGCCGTGGCGGATCTCGATGCGGCCGCCCGCGCGGTGCGTCGCCTGCGACAGCGGCCAGCGCTGCGCCTTTTCACCGATTACGGTTTCGCCTCGTTCTGGATGATGCCGCGGGTGGCGCGGTTCAGAGTGGTGCGGCCGGAAACCGAAGTCCACATCATCGCCTCCGCCGCGGCGGACCCGGGCAGCGACGAGGCGGGAGACGTTTCCGTGCTGTTCGGTATGCGGACGGATTTCGGCGCGGGCGCGGTGCAACTGTTCGAGGAGTGCGTCTTTCCAGTCTGCAGCCCGAAATTCGCCGCACGCCATGCCCTCGCGGACGACCCGCGGCGGATCGCCGGGCTGCCGCTGCTGCACCTGCAAAGTACGCCCCATCCGCGCTGGTTCTCGTGGCGGGACTGGTTCGCGGCGGCGGGGCTCGACGGTGACCCCGGTCCGGGCGAGCTCAGCCTCAACACCTACGGGCTCGTCGTCCAGGCCGCCATCGCCGACCAGGGCATCGCGCTCGGCTGGGCCGGTCTGATCGATGGGGCGATCGCCGATGGCACGCTCGTCGCGGTTGGCCCACCGCTTTCGCGGGCGGAGAGCGGCTACTGGGTCCGGCCCGGTCCCGAACCCTCGGCCGCCGCTCAGGACCTGATCGACTGGATCGTACGCGAGGTCCGGGGCTGACGGACGGCAGCGCCGTCACGCCTCGCCGTCGCCGACCTTCTGAAGCAGGGCGTAGATGGTGGAGAGATGGAGATGGAACAGCAGTTCCACCACCACGGGGTCGCTTTCCCGGTCGGCCCATCTCTGGTCCTTCAGGGCGCGGACGCCGTGGGAGAACTCCACCAGAAACTCATTGCCGGGCTCCGCGGCCGCCGATCGTGCATGGTTCTCGATGCGCCGCAGCACGGCGGACAGTGCGCGCACCGCCTCACGACGGCCGTCTAGCGTGACGCCGGGTTTGCGGAATTTCACCAGCGCGGCGTCGATCGCGCCGCGGATATCGGCGTTGTCGGTCGGCGGCTCGGCCTCGACCAGAGCCTCAAAACCGGGATTGGCCTTCTGCAACACCTGGCCGTTCGCCGACATCTCGAAGTCGCCGCGATAGCTCTCCAGCAGCGCATTTACTTCGCGCCGGAACTTCGCCTTGGCCGCGTCCCTGTCGAACACCGTCCAGTGCTTGCGGCAGAGGCAGTTCCGCGCCGGCCGGCCATCCACCGGAACCGATATGTGGTGGTAAATATATTCGACGATATCGAAGAAATCCTCTTCGCTATAGGAGAGAATCTTGTACTCGATCGGCCAGACATTCTTTTTCTTCAGCTTGAAAAGGATGTCATCCTCCGGGCGCTTGATCAGCGCGTCCCGGCCCTCGTTCCGGATGCATTTCTGGCCGAAATATTCGAAGAACAGGCCGTCATTGTCGAGCTTCTTGTAAAGTGCGTAGAACAGATTGAGGATATCGCGCAGAGGAAGCCCCTGCGAGTTCTCGTTCCGTCCCACACGAATCGAATAGAATGGATCTGCCATGCCTGAACCTCTGTCGTTCGGCAACTATAGCAAAACCGTGCCCGGTGTCTCGCCCGAGGGTGCGCGATGCTGCATGGCAACCAAGGCTGGGGCAAGCCCGCCGCCCGATGTGTTCCGGCAAGATCGGGGCTATGATCCGGCCGGCCGCGCCTGAGAGCCTCTCCTTCGGGACGCTGCCTTCGATGCGGGTGGCGATGCCACCTCGCGGTGCCCAGACCGGGCGCATCAGCGCCGTGCCGGAAAGGCCTTCCCATGACCGACTTGCGATCGATCCCGCTCAAGACCATCGAGGGGACCGAAACCAGCCTTGCCGCCTATGCGGGAAAGGTGCTCCTCATCGTCAACACGGCGTCGAAATGTGGCCTGACGGCACAATATGAGGCCCTCGAGACGCTTTACGAGACGTACCGGGATCGGGGTTTCGTGGTGCTCGGCTTCCCGGCCAACGACTTCGCCGGCCAGGAGCCCGGAAGCGACGGCGAGATCCAGTCCTTCTGCTCGACCGTCTATGCCATCGACTTCCCGATGTTCTCCAAGATCACCGTAGTCGGGGAGGACAAGCATCCGCTCTATGCGGCGTTGATCGCGGCGCAGCCGAAGGCGCGCGACAGCGAGGCATTCCGCGCAATGCTGAACGGCCGCGGCAGGAACCCGAACCCCGAGCCCGAAGTGCTCTGGAACTTCGAGAAGTTCCTGATCGATCGCGACGGCGCGGTGATCGACCGCTTCGCGCCCGACATCGTCCCCTCGGACGATCGCCTCGTCGGGGCCGTGGAACGTGCGTTGGGGTCGCCGGCGTAAAAGCGCTTGCGCCCACGCGGGGAGGGGGGCTCGATGTCCCCTTCCCTGCCGGTTTCCGGCTTTGGTCGATGGCGCGAAAGCGGAAATCGAGCCGGACACCCCCAAACTCTGGCTCCCCCCTCCGCCCTATCGAAGCCTTGCAGGCTGCGGTGTTTGGAGTGAATGCGGGAGTTGTTGTGGGCTTTTGCTGTTGTTCTGACGTTTGACGTGATTGTCGGCGCGCCTGGCTCTTCGATATCGTTCCTGTTTTGTTCTTGCCACAGTAGCGACAATCACGACTACGCATAGAAGCCCTGGGTGGTGTGCCTGGGCTTTTTGTGTGTTTGGGATGTTTTGATATGGTTGCGGGGGCAGGATTTGAACCTGCGGCCTTCAGGTTATGAGCCTGACGAGCTACCGGGCTGCTCCACCCCGCGGTGTTGTTTGATTGTGGAGAGGAAAGACGTGCTTAGCGGGCCTGGCGGCGCCCTACTCTCCCGCATCTTAAGATGCAGTACCATTGGCGCAGAGGGTTTTAACGGCCGAGTTCGGAATGGGATCGGGTTGGGGTCCCTCGCCATAGCCACCAGGCCGGCGAAGCACGTGAGCGGAAGTGATCTGGTACGGGCATTGATTAATGAGAGTGATCAAGCCGATCGAGCTATTAGTACCGGTAAGCTCATGCATTGCT
>NZ_FRXO01000014.1 GCF_900148505.1 Pseudoxanthobacter soli DSM 19599
GTTCAGAACCAGCGCGGCGTTGTTGACGATGGCACCCGCCACCGATCCCGTGGAGCCGCCGTCACGGATCTGCAGGGTGCCCGCCGAGATCGTCGTCGTGCCGGTGTAGGTGTTGTTCGCCGTCAGCGTCAGCGTGCCAGCGCCCTGCTTCGTCACCGTGCCCGAACCCGACACCACGCCCGCAAAGGTCTGGGCGGTCGGATTGGCGAACACCAGCGCCGCGTTGTCGACGATATTCCCGACAACCGACCCAACGCCCGTCGCATCGCCCAGCTGCAGCGTGCCATCGGTAACCGTCGTGCCCCCGGTGTATGTGTTCGCACCCGACAGAACCAGCGTGCCGGCTCCCGTCTTCTCAAGACCGTCCGAACCCGAAATCGACGAAGAAATCGTCGCCGTCGTGCCCGCACCGTCGACATTCACCGCCGGCGTCGCCGAACCGTTCGCCAGGGTCAGCACGCCGCCGCCGATCGTGTAGCCCGACGTCAGGAACTTCAGGCTCTTGGCGCCGACCGCCCCGTTCGACGTGTCGATCGTCACCGTCCCCGCAGTTCCGGCGAAGATCGCGGCCTTGCTGATGTCCGACGCAACATGCGTCGTGCCGCTGGAGTTCGTCCAGTTGAGCTGCGATTGGGAAGCCGTCCACGTCCCGTCACCGCCCGCAACGGGACCGGAGCCCGACGTCGTCGTCCCGTTCCAGTAAAGGCCGCCTTCGGACAAGGTCACGATCAGAAGACTTCCAGTGGAACTGGGCGTCGTGGAGATGACGCCTTCCAGGTCGCCGGGCGTGGTGCCGAGTGTCGGCAGAACGAACGTGCTGCCGGCTCCGGAATATTCGATCAGATTGTACGCCCCCGCCGTCAGCGTGCTGGTGCTGGCCAGGTTGATCGTGACACCGGACTGGATGGTGAGGAAGCCGCCGGTTGTGAGAGCCGCATCGGCCCCGCTGCCCGTGAGGTTGAGATCAACAATCGCGCCGGTGTTGAAGGTGATGTTGTCCGCGTTGATCGGCGTGTTGCCGCTGGAACCCGCGTTGGCCTGGGTGGCGCTGACCGTGCCGCCATTCTGGACGAGAAGAAGGGCCTCGATTTTCGCGCTGCCGTTGCTCACCGTCGGCGCCGTCAGGGTCGCGCCGTTGGCCACGGTGACGTTTCCCTTGAGCCACAGGCCGTTGTCGAGGATGAGCTCACCCTGCTTGACCGTCCAGTCCTGGACATTCTGGGGCGAGTTGGTCGAACCGGTCAGGGTCCACGTCGCGGTGCCTGTCTTTTCGAAAGCCGCAAATCCATCGAAAAGCGGATTGCTTCCGACCGTGTTGCCGACATCGAAGGATGCGCTTCCCGAAGCGCCGCCCAGCCTCAACGTGGCAGTTGCAGCGGTGTTGTGATCGATACCGGCGACACCGTTGATCGTCGCCCCGGGATTGATTTCGAGGATGTTGATGCCGCTGTTGAACAGGATCGCGTTCGCCTGCGATACGTTGCCGCCCGCCATCCCGCCGGTCACGGTCGAACCGGTCTCCAGCGTCACATGGAGATTGCCGCCGACGATGCCAGCACCGCCGTCTCCCGAGGTCGAGCCGGATCCGCCATTTCCACCCGTGACCGAACCCGCGCTGGTGACAGTGATCGTCGCGGCATTGCCGTTCGCCACGTAGATACCCGCGCCTGCAGCCGCGCCGGCAGCGTAGTTGGTGACGTTGCTGCCGCCGGCACCTCCCGTGACGGAAGCGTTGATGGTCGCCTGCAGCGTGTCGGCGAATATGCCGGCACCTCCGACACCCCCGGGCGAGTAATCGGATGTGCCACCCGCGCCACCCAGCAGACTGGCGTTGATCGTCAGCGACAGGTTTCCACCCACGATTGCGTGGGCACCGGCACCGCCCAGACCGTCCTGTCCGTTGCCGCCTCCGCCGCCGGTTACGGCGCCGTTGATGACGCCGGTACCCGTCGATGCCCCGAACACCAGGCCCACACCGCCGGCGCCGCCGGTTATCCCGTTGCCGCCGTGACCACCGGTCAACGTGACAAGCGGACCCGTCGTCAAGATGACGGAATTCGTGACGTAGAGGCCGTTGCCGCCGGAGCCACCACCTCCCATCAGGCCGCTGGTGTCAGCGTTGCCGCCGTTGCCGCCATCTCCACCTGCGATCTGCAGGGTAAGCGCGGACCAGTCGTACGCGCCGCTCCCGGTGACCACGGCACCCCAGCCGCCCGCGCCGCCGCCGCCGGCAGCCGATGAGTCAGAGGACGTGCCGCCGCCGTTACCGCCCCGGCCGCCCGTGATGGTGGTGACGTTGCCGGGAAGAGCAGAGCCCACGAAGCCGTGAGCACCGCCGCCGCCGCCGGTGCTGGTCAGGTGCGCCGAAGTGCCGTCCGCACCGGCTGCGCCGGGTGATGCTCCGCCTGCGCCACCAGGTGTCGTCGTGGTCCCATCCGTGATCGATCCGCCGTCGCCGCCCGTGACGCCGGCTCCGCCGCCGCCGCCGCCCTGCATGTTGGCCGAGCCGTTACCGCCCGCGCCCCCGGCGCCGGTGGCGGAATCGACGCCACCACCGCCGCCGTTGCCACCGGCACCGCCTGCGGCGGAGACCGGAGAGGCGCCGATCAGCGAGAGAGCCAGCACAGGCACGAGCGCAGAAGAGAGCAGCAGACCACGGCGTATGGCCCGCGCAAGCCCGGCATTTCGGGACCCCGTCCGCCGCCCGGCGACCAGACGCTCATCCGAGCCATCGACGCTCGTCGCGAAATTGCCGTGCTCGGCCCCGTTGCATTCCATATCTGCTTGCCCCTGCGAGAGTCCGCGGTCTCGCCATCGAAACGGCGGGACACAACCGGCGAATCGGCCGCGTCTCACGTTCCGCAACGAACGCATGTGATCTGTGCGTTTCTGGAGGGTGTCCGGGGATGGTCGCAACCGTGATTGCGAAGCGGCATACGGAATGCGAAATGCGGCGAAAATTTCTTTCTCTGAGGGCGCGTTTGCCACAGTCGTGGTGGCGATATTGCGCACTTTGAATGGGTACTTCTTGCGAGATTTTCTACTTATAGTCGCGACGGCCAAGCGCGCTTTTAAGCGCCGCGCCTCCGGGTGCATTCACCGCCATGCTCCGGTTGCATCAGCCAAAGCCGCGCTTGATCGCATCGTTCTCCCTGGATCGCTCAATGCGCACGCCTGAGACGGGTTCCCGCCGAGCGACTCGCAATGACATCCTGAGAGAGTCTTCGAAGGGGTCGGATGGACTGGCAAGAAGGGTCTCCATATGCTAGTTACATGTAACTTTTAAGGAGGCTGTCATGTCATCCGCTTCCAGGCCCAAGCCTTCGCGCGTGAAGGTCGGCGAGCATCGCGCGCGACTGCGCGCCCAGGGGCTTCGGCCGATCCAGATCTGGGTGCCGGATGTGCGGGCGCCCGCGTTCCGGGCGGAAGCGCGGCGCCAGTCGCTGGCCGTCGCGGCTGGCGCGCAGGCCGGCGATGATCAGGCCTTCATCGATGCCGTGTCCGACTGGGGCGACGAATGAGGCGCGGCGAAGTGTGGACCGTTGCCGGAGGGCAGGACTATGCGGGCAAGCCGCGCCCGGTTGTCATCGTGCAGGACGACAGTTTCGATGGAACGGACTCTCTCACCATATGCGCCTTCACGACCGACGAGACGGATGCTCCACTGTTCCGGCTGATTGTCCAGCCGAACGAGAGAAATGGCCTGCGCGCGGCCTGCCGCCTCATGGTCGACAAGATCACGACCGTTCGGAAGGCGAAGTTCGGGCAGCAGGTCGGTCGTCTGGACGACGAGGACATGGTCCGGCTCAATCAGGCGATGATCGTCTTCCTCGGTCTGGCCGCGTCGCCTCGGGCAAGCCGGAAGGGGAGTGCGCCATGATGTGCGGTGTCCCCGCTGTTCGAGAGTCATGCGACGCGGGAAAAACGGTGGGCTATGGCGTGGATATCGGTCCTTCGTCCGATCCTCTCCCGATTCATGCCTCAACCGCGGACGACAGTCCGGTCGATGCCACCGTCCGAACCGTGACGGAAAACTGCCCGTCCGGTTTTCGGACGGGACGGGCAAGCTGCCTCTAACGCTTTGTCCTATGATCCTGGCGCCACAACCGATCGCCAGTGATGATGTAGGGCCGAGACGTCCCCGCTGGTCAGAACGGGCATGGCATCCCGCAGCTCTTCTTCGCTCCAGTCCCACCAGCGAAGCTCGAGGAGTTTGGCGATGTCCACTTCGCCGAAACGCTTCCGAATGATCTTGGCGGGGTTACCACCAACGATGGCGTAGGGCTCGACGTCCTTCGTCACCAGCGCTCGCGTTCCGATGACCGCACCGTCCCCAATCGTGACCCCAGGCATGACGATGGCCTCGGAACCGATCCAGACATCATTGCCGATCACCGTGTCGCCAGCCGGTTTGTATCCGTTCTCCGCTCCGGCGAAGGCAGGCACGTCCGACATCCAGAAGAACGGAAAGGTGCTGACCCAATCGCTCCGATGGCCTTGGTTGCCGGCCATGATGAAGGCCGCGCCCGAGCCGATCGAACAGAACGATCCGATGACGAGTTTGTCGACGCCCTCGTCAGGCAGAAGGAAGCGGGCGCAGTCGTCGAAGCCATGTCCGTGATAGTAGCCGGAATAGTAGCTGTACCGCCCGACCCGGATGTTGGGATTGGTGACGAGGCGATCGAGCGTGATGCCCCTGAATGGGCTCTCGAAAACGTTGTGCATGAAATAAACCGAAGGTTCGCAAGCCGCGCGTGCGGCGACGGTTCGCCCGGTGTCTTGCGGGCAAAAGCCGACAGGCGATCAAATCGATCGCCCGCCCCAGCTTCTCACGTCAGAAACGTGGAAGCGCGATACCGGTGGTTCGGTCTGCGGCCTTCATGACAGGATCATGGCCCAGTCGACGCGCCATGCCAAGGCGACATCGCAAACGCGTTCGTTCGCAGCTGCGAGGCCGACGACGAAGGCTGGCGCAAAACGGGAGGCCGAGGACGCACCCCACGGCCCGGTCGAGGTCTCGGTCGAGCCTATGCTCCGCTATTTCGTGTGCGAGTTCCACACCCTCGCCCATGTCGCCAACAGCGTCGTGTTCCGCCAGTCCGATGGTGCTCTCCTGCCTGGAGCCAGGAGGGCAGTTTCAGCGGAGCTGGCGGACGGGGTGAGATTCGAACTCACGGGAGGCTTGCACCCCCGGCGGTTTTCAAGACCGCTGCCTTAAACCACTCGGCCACCCGTCCGGCGCGCCCTCGTTTCCAACGTGCGGCGTGGCGTGTCAAGGGCTGGATGCCCGATGGTCTCGCGTGAGGATCGCGCGTGTCAGCGCGCGCGCCGGCAAGGGCGGAGGCCGGAGCGGTGTCTGCGCTGCGAACCGGCCTCCATCGCACCACCAATGACGCGCGCGCACCGCCGACGACGCGCGGCGGGGTGTCACCGCGCAAGTCTCGCCGTCTTGCCCCGATCAAGGGACCAGGGCGAGCTTGCCTGCGTTGGGGCCGTCGCTCTTGCGGGGAAGGTGCGGCCCGGTGCCGGTATCGACGATTTCGGGACGGGACGCGTCGACGATACCATCCCAGCCGCCGCCGAGTGCCTTGTTGAGCGCGATGTAGTCGTTGGTGATGTCGATCCGGCTCTGGATGAGCGCGTCCTCCGCGGTGTAGAGCGAGCGCTCCGCAACGAGCACGTCGAGGAAGCTTGCCGCGCCGGTTTCGTAGAGCGCGCGGGAAAGCGTCGACGCCTGCCTGTAGGACGCCGATGCGGTGGCGAGCTTGGCGCGGCGCGCCCTCTCCTGCGCCAGTGCGACGAGCGCGTTCTCCACATCTTCCAGGGCCGTCAGCACCGATGCGCGATAGGCGACGAACGATTGGTCGCGTTGCGCCTGGGCGATCTCCACCGCCGCCTGCAGCTGTCCGCCCTGAAACACCGGCAGCGTCAGGGTGGGTCCGAACGACCAGCTGATGGACGACTGTTTCGCGAGGTCACCGATGTGAACGCCGGAGGTCGCGACGCTGCCGACGAGGCTGACGGCAGGATAGCGGTTGGCCTCGGCCTGGCCGATGAGCGCGGTGGATTGGGCAAGCTGGCGCTCGGCCATCCGCACGTCCGGCCGTGTGGCGAGGATATCGGCCGGTATCCCGGCCGGAATGGGCAGCTTCGGCGTCGGTATCGGCTTCGCCTTCTTCATGCGGTCCGCAAGGGCGGTCGGCGGCTGGCCGGTGAGCACGCTGAGCCGATGCACCGTCTGGGCGAGTTGGCTTTCGAGCGCCGGCACGTTCGCCTCGGTGCTGGCCGCCTGTCCGGTGGCGTTGGCGACATCGACGGCGGAGGCAGCACCGGCTTCGAGCTTGGTTCGGGTCAACCCCGCCGTCTCGCGCTGGGAGGCTGCCGTCCGCCGCGCAAGATCGAGCCGCGCCTGGAAGCCGCGCGCGGCGACATAGTTGGACGTGACGTCGCCGATCAGCGTCACGAGGGTGTCGCGCAGTTCCTCGTCCGCAGCCTGCGCACCATAACGGGCCGCCTCGATGCCGCGCCGGTTGGCGCCGAACAGATCGAGTTCCCAGCTGGCGTCGAAGCCGGCCTGGAAGGAATTGAAGGGGCCCTCGACCGTGATGTCACCAGAATCAGACACCTTTCCGCCGTTCGCCGAGCGGGTGGCGGAGGCGCTGGCATCGACGACCGGGAACAGCGTGCCGACCTGCTGACGATAGGTCGCGCGCGCCTCGCGCACCCTCGCCTTCGCCGCGGCGACGTCGAGATTGCCGGCGACGGCCTGGTCGACCAGTTCGTCCAGCATCGGATCGCCGAGGCGGGTCCACCACTTGGAAAGCTGCGGCGCGCCGTCATTCTCCGCCGGCTTGGCGTTGCCCCACTTCGCGGGCATCGTAAGGTTCGGCTTGTGATAGTCCGGGCCCACCACGCAGCCGGCCAGTGTAACAGCCGCCATGGCCAGCGCGAACGCGCGGGCGACAGGCAGCGCCGTCCTGCGCGAACGAAGATCGATTGCCGGCATCGTCGCGATCACCGTGTGGGCTGGAGGAAGAACCATCGCATGGCTGCCGGCATTCCCGGCCCGGCGCGCGCCGGTCATGATGCCGATTCCGCCGGGGCCTGAACACCCGTTCGTGGCCGCCCCTTGAAGACCCGCCGCACGGTGACGAACAGCAGCGGCACGAAGAGCACGCCAAGTGCGGTCGCGGCGATCATGCCGCCCATCACGCCGATGCCGATGGCGTTCTGCGCACCGGAGCCCGCGCCGGTCGCGATCGCAAGCGGCGTCACGCCCAGGATGAAGGCGAATGACGTCATCAGGATCGGCCGCAGGCGCTGGCGCGACGCTTCGATGGTCGCCTTGACGAGGTCGTGGCCCGCCGCCTGCCGCTCGATGGCGAATTCCACGATCAGGATCGCGTTCTTCGCGGCAAGGCCGATGGTCGTCAGCAGCCCGACCTTGAAGTAGACGTCGTTGGCCTGTCCGAACCAGAGCGCCGCGGCGAGCGCGCCGAACACCCCGATCGGGACCGACAGCATGACGGCGAACGGGATCGACCAGCTCTCGTAGAGCGCCGCGAGACAGAGGAACACCACCAGGATTGAGATGGCATAGAGCGCCGTCGCCTGGCTGCCGGATAGTCGCTCCTGATAGGAAAGGCCGGTCCATTCGTGGCCGTAGCCGGCCGGCAGCTCGGCCGCCAGCCGGTCGATCTCATCCATGGCGTCGCCGGAACTGACGCCCGGCGCCGGATCGCCCTGGATTTCGACGGCGGCCGAGCCGTTATAGCGCTCAAGCCGCGGCGAACCGAACGTCCACCGGCTGGAGGCGAATGCGGAGAACGGCACCATGTCGCCGCTGGCATTGCGCACATACCACTTGCCGAGATCTTCCGGCTGCATGCGGAAATCGACCCCGCCCTGCAGGTAGACCGGCTTCACGCGGCCCCTGTCGATGAAATCGTTGACGTAGTCACTGCCCCAAGCGGTCGAGAGCGTGCGATTGATGTCGTCCAGGCCGACACCGAGGGCGGATGCCTTCTCCTGGTCGATATCGACCGAGAACTGCGGCGTGTCCTCCTGCCCGTTCGGACGGGTGTTGGTAAGGAGCGGACTTTTTGCGGCCGCGGCCAGAAGCTGGTTGCGGACCTGCATCAGGCGGTCGTGACCGAAGCCATTGATGTCCTGAAGATAGAAATCGAACCCGCTGGTGTTCCCCATGCCCTGGATGGCAGGCGGCGCGAGGGCGAACACCCGGCCATCGCGGATCTTCGAGAAGGCCATCGTGGCGCGACGGGCGACTGCCTGTGCCGACAGCGACGGGTCCTTGCGCTCGTCGAACGGCTTCAACCGCACGAACGCGAGGCCGACATTCTGGCCCTGGCCGCCGAAGCCAAATCCGGCGACGGTGAACACGCCTTCCACAGCACCTTTCTCTTCCGTCAGATAGTGCTCACGAACCTGATCGAGCACATGCTGGGTCCGGCCCTGCGTGGCTCCGACAGGAAGCTGCACGCTGGTGATCAGGATGCCGCGATCCTCTTCCGGCAGGAACGAGCTTGGCAGATGAAGGAACATCCATCCCATGCTGGCGGTGATGAGGACGAAGGCGAGAAGGAAGCGTTTCGGCCGCCGGATGATGCCGCCCGCAGCACGCTCATAGGACCGCGTGCCGCTTTCGAGACCCCGATTGAACAGCCCGAACAGCCCCCGCTTCTGGTCGTGGGGCTTGGGCGGCCGCAGGATGGTGGCGCAGAGCGCCGGTGTGAGGATGAGCGCGACCACGACCGAAAGCACCATCGCCGAGACGATGGTGACAGAGAACTGCCGGTAGATCACGCCGACGGAGCCGCCGAAGAACGCCATCGGCACGAACACGGCCGACAGCACGATGGCGATGCCGATCAGCGCGCCGGTGATTTCCTTCATCGACTTGCGCGTGGCGTCGCGAGGCGAAAGCCCCTCCTCGTGCATCACGCGCTCGACGTTCTCGACGACCACGATGGCGTCGTCCACCAGCAGGCCGATGGCGAGCACCATCGCGAACATCGTCAGCGTGTTGATGGAATAGCCGGCCACCGCCAGCACGCCGAAGGTCCCGAGCAGCACGACCGGCACGGCCAGCGTTGGGATCAACGTCGCCCGGATGTTCTGCAGGAATACGAGCATGACGACGAACACGAGGACGATCGCCTCGATCAGCGTGCGGACGACCTCCTCGATCGACAGCAGCACGAACGGCGTCGTGTCGTAGGGATAGACCACCTCGACGCCCTCGGGGAATGTCGAGGACAGCCTCGCGATGGTGGCCTTCACGCCCTCCGCCGTGCTGATGGCGTTGGCGCCGGTGGCAAGGCTGATGGCGAGGCCGGCAGAGGGCTTGCCGTTGTAGCGCGAGTCCGTGTTGTAGCTCTCCGCACCGAGTTCGACCGTCGCAACGTCGTTGAGCCGCACCAGCGACCCGCTGGTGGTGCTTTTCAGAATGATGTTGCGGAACTGTTCGGGCGTCTGAAGGCGGCTGCGCGCGGTCACGGTGGCATTGAGCTGCTGGCCCTTGCGGGAGGGCAGTCCACCGAGCTGGCCGGCCGAGACCTGCGTGTTCTGCGCCTCGATCGCCGAGGCGACGTCGCTCGGCATCAGCGCATATTTCTGCAGCTTGTCGGGATCGAGCCAGATGCGCATGGCATAGCCCGAGCCGAACAGCTGGGTATCGCCGACGCCCTCGACGCGCTTCAGCGTGTCGTTCAGCGTGCTGTCGACATAGTCGGCAAGGTCGGTGTTGGTCATCTTGCCGTCGGTCGAGACGAAGCCGACCACCATCAGAAAGCCGGAAGACGACTTAGTGACCGTGATTCCGTTGCTCTGCACGATCTGCGGCAGCTGCGAGGTGACGAGCTGAAGCTTGTTCTGCACCTGCATCTGCGCCACGTCCGGATCGGCGGCGCTGGTGAAGGTCAGCGTGATCTGCGACTGGCCGGTCGAGGTGGACGTCGAGGTCATGTAGTCGAGATTGTCGATCCCGGTCATGCCCTGCTCGATGATCTTGGTCACCGAGTTCTCGACGGTCTGGGCGTCGGCGCCCGGGTAGGTGCCGGTGATGCGCACCGTCGTCGGCGCGATCTGGGGATATTGCGAGATCGACAGCGATCTCAATGCCAGCAGGCCGCCGAGCATGATGACGATCGCGATCACCCAGGCGAAGATCGGCCGGTTGATAAAGAAGCTCGACATGCTGCCGCCTCACCCGCGCCCGGCTTCGGCGGACGGCTGTTCTCCGGAAATCGAGCCGGATTCGTTGCGGCTGCGCACTTCGCCGGTGGTATCGTCGATGACCACTTCGACCGGGCTGACGGGCTGACCGGCCCGCACCAGCTGCGTGCCCTCCACGATGACGCGATCGTTGTCACCGACACCGGAATCCACCAGCCAGTTGTTGCCGACGCTGCTCGACACCGAGAGCACCCGTTGCTGGGCCTTGCCGTCGGCGTCGATGAACCACGCCACTGCCTCGCCCTTGGTATTGCGGCTGACGGCGCGCTGGGGAATGAGGAAGCTGTTCGGCGCTACACCCTCCTCCACGATCGCCCGCACATACATGCCGGGCAGCAAGAGCCGGTCGCGGTTCGGGAACTCCGCCCGCATCGCGTATGTGCCCGTGGTCTGGCTCACATAGGATTCCGAGAACTCGAGGTGGCCGGCGGAGGGGTAGATCGTCCCGTTCTCGAGCTTCAATTTCACGCTGACATTGCTGCCGCTGAGCTTCACCTTGCCGGCCGCGATGGCCTGGCGGAGGTTGAGAAGATTGGTGCTCGACTGGGTCACGTCGACATTGATCGGATCGAGCGTGCGGATGGTCGTGAGCAGCGTGTCCTGGTTTGCCGTCACCAGCGCGCCCTCGGTCAGCGATGACTTGTCGATACGGCCGCTGATCGGCGCTGTGATGGTGGTGTAATCGAGATTGATCTTTGCGGTCTGAACGGCGGCCTTCGCGGCGGCGACATCGGCTTTCGCCTGCGCGAAGGCGGCGGTGGCGTCGTCGAGGTCCTGCTTGCTGACGGCGTTCTGCTTGGCGAGACCCTGATAGCGCTCGACCTTGGCCTGCGCGCTCGGAACCGCCGCCTCGGCGCGCTGCAGGTCGGCAAGGGCGCTGTCATAGGCCGCCTGATAGCTCGCAGGATCGATCTTGTAGAGCGGATCGCCGGCCTTGACCTCGCCGCCTTCCTCGAACAGGCGCTTCTGGATGATGCCGCTCACCTGCGGGCGGACTTCGGCGACAAGTGACGCGCTGGTACGGCCCGGCAACTCCGCCGTGATCGCGACAGACTGCGGATGAAGCGTGACGACGCCGACCTCGGGCCGGCCGGCCGCCGCATTGGGCGGATTGTTCGCCTTTCCTTCCTCCTTGTTGCAGGCGGCAAGGGCGAGGATCACGGCGAAACCGGCTGCAAGGCGCCTGGCGGCAGGGCGGCCGCGTTGCCCCTCCAGCGGATCGGTGCCGCGGGACCGGCGGGAGATGAGAGCGAAGGACGCGGACAAACTGAGGCGACGCACCGACATGTCCATGAGTGGGAAACCGAACCGTATCTTTGCTGGCGACGGAGAAGCGCCGCCGATGGCGCCTCGGGAAGCAGGCTCGTCAGGAGACGGAGAAGGCAAGACCACCGCAGGATGAAATCTTGGAAGGCGCTCGCGCTCCCCAGATGGAACATCCTTCGACCGCCGTCGGCCGTGGAGAACGCCACGTGGCGTTCCGTCCGACGGTCGCACCGGACGGAACGCAGACGAAGCGCATCACCTACGGCACGCAACGACCGATTCTGCGGCGGGATCTCCGCGGTTCAACGTCTGCCGGCGACGATCGCGCTTCCCGTGGAGGAGGCACGGGAAGCACTCTGCGGGGCCGGCATCGCACTGCGACGATACACAGATCATATGCTTCTCATACGACTGGTTCGCGTCGACGCCAATCAATTTCCGGAGATCGAGCGGTCGGCAGGCGGCGGCGGCTCCGCTTCGCCAGCCTCCCGGGCCGAAGGCGGGGTGTGGGAACCTTTGTGGGACAGGGGGCCCAGTGTTGATGCCCGTCCCGCGCAACCGACCTTGCCGTCGACACGCGGGGCGCGGCGCCGGACGCGGTGATGGTTCACCCGGTCCTGATCAACCGACCCATCTTTGCGGCGCCGCGTTGCGTGAACTCTTGCCGTCCGGCGGCGCAGGACCGGCTTTCGGCCGAACGGCTAGCCGGCGCGACGGGATCAGCCCGCCGCGCCGGAAGGCTGCTTACGCGAGAAGGCCGCGCGCGGCGAGATTCCGCATCAACTGGCCGGCGCCGAAACTCCACGGCGCGATGGCGTCCGTCGGCTGCACGCGGTTGACGAGGCTGCCGAGCCGCGGGGTGGAGATGGTGACGATGTCGCCGGTCTTGTGGGTGAAGCCGCGGCCGGGCTCGTCGCGATCATCGACCGGCGCGAACATCGTGCCGAGATAGAGCACCAGGCCGTCGGGGTAGGCATGGTGGGCGTTGACGGTCTGGGCGACGAGGTCGGCAGGGTCGCGGCTGATCTCGCCGAGCGACGAGCGGCCTTCGAGGCGATATCCCTCCGGTCCATCCACAACGAGCGTCAGGTCGAGCTGGCGCACGTCGTCGAGGGTGAAGCCCTCATCGAACAGGCGAACGAACGGACCGATAGAAGCCGACGCATTGTTGTCCTTCGCCTTGCCGAGCAGCAGCGCCGAACGGCCCTCGACGTCGCGCAGGTTGACGTCGTTGCCGAGGGTGGCCCCCACGATCCGGCCGGCCGAGGATACCGCCAGCACCACTTCCGGCTCGGGATTGTTCCAGGTCGATTTCGGGTGAACGCCGATATCGGAAAGCGCGCCGACGGCCGACATCGGCTGCGACTTCGTGAAGATCTCCGCGTCCGGGCCGATGCCGACTTCGAGATACTGGCTCCACGCGCCGGCTTCGATCAGGGTCTGCTTCAGCGCCATCGCCTCCGGCGAGCCGGGCTTCAGGCGGCGCAGGTCGTCGCCGACAAGCGCGCGGATATGGCGGCGGATGCCTTCGGCCGCATCGGCGTCGCCCCGCGCGCGCTCCTCGATCACGCGTTCGATCATCGACACCACGAAGGTCACGCCCGAGGCCTTGATCGCCTGCAGGTCGACCGGCGCCAGCAGATAGGGCTTCGTTGCGTCGCGAACGGCAGCGGGCGTGTTGGCGGCGATTTCCGCCAGCGAGCCGATGGCTTCGCCAGATGCCGACCGAAGGGCTGCCGCCGGATCCTCAGCCTCGAACAGGTCGCGCACGGTGGCGAAGGCGGAGGTGATGTCGACCAGACTGTCGCCGTCGACGCGCACGACCGCCGGGCCGTCGACATCCGGCCGGTGGACGCGGCCGACGAAAAGCGCCCCTTCGTCCTGAACGAGGCTGGTGATCTCTCGGCTGATGCGGGTGGTATCCATGAAGCGTCCGGTTCTGTTCTGGTTGGCAGGCAACGCGGCGGTCCGCCGGGGCGGCCGCGGCAATGAAGCGGCGCGAGGATAGTATCTTGTCGGTTTCGAACAAGGGCGACGTCGCATCTCTCCGTGGCAAGGCTGCTTCGCCCACCGTTCAAAGGCGCGATCGTTCCTGCGGAGCCGCCCCCTCCCCGTCATGAAAAAGCCCGCCGCGCTTGTGCGCGACGGGCTTCGTCCCGTCGGATCGGCGCGTCCGTGTCCGGGCGTCGCGCGCGTCAGCCGATGCTCTTGCCGTAGCGCTCCATGCTGGCGGCGAGCGGCGTGGTCCCGGCGCCCGGCTGTTCCGGCCGCTGGTAGATGCCCGCTTCGACCCGGATGGGCTCGACGAAGTGGTCCTTGATCCAGGGAATATATTCCAGGATCGAGGAGGCCGGATGCCAGTGCGACAGGTGGACGTGCACCTGGCTCATCTCGCCGGCATGGGGCGCAACCGGCAGCCGGTAGGCCAGCGCCAGATCCGCGACCTGAATATATTCGGTGATTCCGCCAAGGCGCGTCACGTCGGGCTGCACATAGGCGACGGCACCGGCCTCGATGAAGCCGCGGAAGGCGTCGACGGTATAGAGCTGCTCGCCGAGCGCCACCGGAATGGCGCTAGCGCGCGCCAGCGCCGCGTGGGAGCCGACATCGTCGTACCAGAGCGGTTCCTCGAACCAGAAGATGTCGAGGTCTCTCGCCGCCGCGACGAACCGCAGGCAGGTCGGCAGGTCCCACTTGCCGTTGCCGTCGATGGCAATGCGGATGGCGGGACCGACCGCCTCGCGCACCGCCGTCAGCCGGGCGATGTCGACGTTCGGATTGTCGTGGCCCACCTTCAGCTTGATGCGTGTGAAGCCGTCGACCTCGACCGCGCGGCGGGAGCCGTCGAGCAGCTGCTGCTGGGTGAACGACAGCCAGCCGATATCGGTGTTGTACGCTTCGACTTTGCCGGTGGTCGCGCCGCCCAGGAACTTCCACAGCGGCAACCCGGCCTGCTTGGCACGCAGGTCCCACAGCGCGACGTCGACGGCGGCGAGGGCAAGGTGGGTGATGCCGGCCCGGCCGACCCACTGCAGCGCGGGCGAGCGCGCCAGCTTCTTCCACAGCCGCGTCTGTTCCACCGCGTCCTCGCCGATCAGCAGCGGCGCGTAGCAGTCGCGGATGCACGAGGTGATCAGCCGGTCGGACGCGAGATCCGCATGGGTGCCGGTGAAGCCGTATCCTTCCAGCCCGTCCGACGTGACGATGCGGGTTCCGACCACGCCCCAGTGGGTGATCGAGTGGGTCGAGTCGGAGATCGAATCCGCAGTGAGCGGCAAGTGGAGAATGAAAGGCTCGACGGCGACGATTTTCATGTGGGCGCTTCCGCGGTGGCTGTTGTCGTTGCTCGGGAGGAAGGGGACGGCTGGCCTCCCCTGATTGGGCGGTTGGATGAGCCGCATCGCCACCGTCCAATGCAGGACGCGCATGGATGACCGACCAGCCTCGACCCGGCTCCCATGCGCTTGTTCTAGCCGAGCCGATGCAAAATCGAAAATAAAAAATTTTCTATCGAATATCTTGAATTCGGGTTTTGAAGCCGGCACAGTCCGGCGCCATGAGCATCGTCGTCCGCGCCACACTTGCCGAGCAGGCCTATCAAGAGCTTCGAACCCGCATCCTTTCAGGGCGGCTCGCGGGCGGGCAGCGGCTGTTGCCGGAAGAGCTGTCTGTCGAACTCGCCATCAGCCCGACGCCGATCAAGGAGGCCCTGCTCCGGCTCGAATCCGACGGGTTGGTGGAATGGCCGCTCCGGCGCGGTGCGGTCGTGCGCCGCTTCACCACCCATGAGGTGGAGGAGCTCTACGAAGCCCGGCTGCTGATCGAGTTGAATGCGGTCGCGCGGATCTTCGAGCGCGGCGCGAACACGCCGGCCTTCATCGAGACCCTGCGCGGCAATCTCGCCCGCCACGCCTTCCATGCGGGCCGGGAGGGCCTAGACGAACTCTCGAGTGCCCTCGCCTTCGACCGCGAATTCCACCAGCACATCGTGCTCGCCGCCGGGAATGCCCTGGTCGCCGAGTGGCACCTGCGCATCCTCCGGCAGACCCACACCGTGTTCGTCTACAACGCGGGCAACTATGCCCGCTCGGTCGACGAGCACCGCACCATCATCGAGGCGTTCGCCGCCGGCTATGAAGCAGCCGTCCGCAACGCCGTCGAGACGCACCTCATCGAGAGCCGCAACAACACCCTCGCCAACATCGTGCGCGAGTCAGCCCGGAGCACCCCGTCCTGAGGACGCCTTCCCGCAGCGCTGCACGGGATTCGAGGAAGATCATGACGCCTATGGACGGCAAGGCCGACGCCATTGCCTCTCCTTTCAGTCTCGCCGGGCATCACGCCCTCATCACAGGCGGCGGCTCGGGACTCGGGCTGGCGACGGCGCGGTGCTTTCTCGCCGCCGGCGCCCGCGTGACCATCGTCGGGACGAATGCGTCGAAGCTCGGAGCCGCGAGCGCCGAGCTCGGCGGCGATGCGGTGGCGGGGCTCGTCTTCGACATCACGCAAACCGGGGACGTTGCCGCGTTCGCCGGGCGGGTCGAAGCCGAGCGCGGCGCCGTTTCGATCCTCGTCAACAATGCCGGGCAAACAATCAAGAAGCCGATCGACGACATGACGCCAGCCGACGTCGAGGCCGTGCTCGACGTCCATGTGGTGGGTGCCTATGCGTTGTCGCGGGCATTCCTGCCGCAACTCGCACGCCGTCGCGATTCCTCGATCCTGTTCACGGCGTCGATGGCATCCTTCCTCGGCGTCCCGTTCGTCATCGGCTACTCCGCCGCGAAGGCCGCCCACGTCGGCATGATCCGCGCCATGGCGACGGAACTCGCGCCGCGCGGCATCCGCGTCAACGGCGTCGCTCCGGGCTGGGTGGATACGCCGCTGTTCCGCGCGGCGACCGCCTCGGACCCGGCACGCCGCGCGAAGATCGATGCCCGAATTCCGCTCGGCCGCCTCGCTGAGCCGTCCGATATCGGATGGGCGATGACCTATCTCGCCTCGCCCGCGGCCGCCTATGTCACCGGCCACGTTCTTGTGGTCGACGGCGGGGCACTGCACGGCTTCTGACGACATGCGCGTAAGAGCCCGGAATGCCGAAGCCGGTGCGGGTTCCGGCCGAGACGCGGCAGCGGGAACTAAGGCGGAAATGTGAAAATGTTCGTACGGCAACTTGACGGCGAGAATAAAAGAAGCCACAAATCGTTTTAATTGGTCATACCAACTGACCAAAGCCGGCAAAGACCGGCAGGAAACGCACCATAGGGACTCCATCCCGATGCCGATCGAACCGATCGAATCCCGCCGGCTCTACCGGCAGGTCGCGGATCATTTGCGCCAGCTCATCGCCCGCGGCGAGTTCACGTCCGGCGGGCGGCTGCCGGCGGAGCGCGATCTCGCCGAGCAGCTCGGCGTGTCACGACCGACCGTCCGCGAGGCGCTGATCGCGCTCGAGGTGGAAGGCCGGGTCCGTATTCGGGTCGGGTCGGGGGTCTATGTCTTGGAGCCCCCGTCCGCCGGGTTCCCGCCGCCGCCTGGCGCCACGCCCATCGAAGGCCCGTTCGAGCTTCTGCGCGCCCGGGAGCTGATCGAGGGCAGCATCTCCGAGGAAGCCGCGCTGATGGTCACACCGGAGCACATCGCCGTGCTCGACGACCTGCTCGCCCGCATGCATGGCTCGGCACATCCGACGCGCGAGACCTTGCAGCTGGACAGGCAGTTTCACACCGCCGTCGCCGGAATCATCGGCAACGGCGTGCTGGTGCGCTTCGTCGGCGAATTGTTCGACCAGCGCATCAACCCCTATTTCGAGAAGCTGTCGCGCTACTTCGAGAACGCGGAGACCTGGCGCCTCGCGTTCGGCGAGCATCAGGCGATCCGGGATGCCATCGTCGCGCGGGACCCTCAACTGGCCCGCAACGCGATGCGTTATCACCTCGCCCAGTCGCAGATCCGCTTTCAGACCAATTTCGAGGAAATCACCCCCGCTTCCACAAGCGGGGAAACATTGTCCGCCTGACGGCTGCCGTGGGCTCGTTCGGGCGCAGACGCCAGCAGTGCCTCTCCATCGAAGCCGCGCCGTCCGCAAGGCGACAACGGCGGCACGCCCGACACCGGGAACACTTTGTCTCGGTAGCCGACCATAAAAAGAGGGAAGGAAAACGCATGCTCTTCAAGACAGCCATTGCAGCGCTGGCCGTTGGCCTGAGCTTCGGCCTCGCCGGCACGGCAGACGCACAGACCAAGCTCAAATGGGCCCACGTCTACGAAACGTCCGAGCCGTTCCACACGGAATCGGTCTGGGCCGCTGAGGAAATCGCCAAGCGCACCAACGGCCGCTACCAGATCGATGTCTATCCGGCTTCCCAGCTCGGCAAGGAAGGCGACATCAACCAGGGCCTGACGCTCGGCACCGTCGACATCATCGTCTCCGGCTCCAGTTTCGCCGCCCGTTCCTACCCGCCGATCGGCGTCGCCTATTATCCCTACACCTTCCGCAGCCCGGAGCACCTCATCGCCTACTCGAAGAGCGACGTGTTCAAGCGGCTGGCCGAAGGCTACGAGAAGAAGACTGGCAACCATATCGCGGCGGTCACCTATTACGGCACCCGGCAAACCACTTCTAACAAGCCGATCGAGAAGTGTGCCGACATGGAAAACCTGAAGATGCGCGTGCCCGACGTGCCGGCCTATCTGGCCATGCCGCGCGCCTGTGGCGCGAACACGGCGCCGATCGCGTTCGCCGAAGTCTATCTGGCGCTGCAGAACGGCACTGTGGAGGCCCAGGAGAACCCGCTGACCACGATCGAGGCGAAGAAATTCTACGAAGTCCAGAAGTACATCGTGCTGACCGGCCACATCGTCGATCACCTCAACACCGTGTTCTCCAAGAAGCTCTGGAACAGCCTTTCCGACGAGGACAAGAAAATCTTCACGGACGTCGTCCAGGAGGCCGCGGAGCGCGCCACCGCGAAGGTGGAGAAGCGTGAAGGCGAACTCGTGCAGGTCTTCCGGGATCGCGGTATCACCGTCACGGAAGTCGACAAGAACGACTTCAAGAACGCCGTGATGGAGCGCGTGCCGATGGAAGACTTCGGTTACAGCAAAAGCGACTGGGACGCGATCCAGGCAATCCAGTAACTCGTCGTGAAACCGGGCCGCCGGCTCCTGCGGGGGCACGCCGGCGGCCCGTGTCGTCAGGCGCGGCGCGGAAACGCGACCGCGCCTGATCGGCGCCGTCGTTCAGCGGCGGCGAGCCGGTATCGCCTTTGCGCAAGGGCATGAACGCGGGGATCCCGACGGAAGCCACACAACGGGCCCGTTAGCAGCGCCTGCCCTGAGGTCACCCAACCGTCACCTGGTCGAGACGTGCCGAGGCCGTCACCTTCCGAGGAGGAGACCATATTGTCCCAGGAAACTCACGCTCCGATTTCCACCGCGGAAATGGCCCACGCCTTCGAGGAAGAGGCCGCCCCGGTTGATCTGTCGAAATACGCCTTCGAGGACTGGATAAACCTTGCGGTTTTCTGGGTCATGACATTCTGCGTGTTTCTGCAGTTCTTCACGCGTTATGTTCTCAACAACAGCTTCGCGTGGACGGAGGAAATCGCGATCAACTGCCTGATCGCGGTCGTCTTCCTGGGCGCGTCAATGTGCGTGCGGCTGTCGCGGCATATCCAGGTCGACGTGCTCTACCACTACATGCCGAAGTCCGTCGCCCGCGTCCTGGCGACGGTGGTCGACCTCATCCGCATCGCGTTCCTGGCCTACGGCGCCTACCTCGTCTGGGACTATGCCGCGATGATCCCCGACGAGATGATGACAACCGTCGACCTGCCGAAATCGATCGTGTTCTACACGGTATTCGCCGGTTTCATCCTTATGACGATCCGCTCCATCCAGGTTTTCATCGCCAATATCCGCCGTGGATATTCGGTTCTGGAACGACCGGATGCCTTCGACGGCACCTTCGAGCACGCCGGGGACTGATTCATGACGCTTCTTCTCCTCTCCTTCATCGTCCTGATGGCGATCGGCGTCCCGGTGGCGATTTCGATGGCCGTCGCCTCCGTGCTCTACATGCTGATCTACGACGTGGCGCCGCCCGTCATCCTGGCGCAGCGCATGATCGCCGGCGTCGAGAGCTTCCCGCTGCTTGCCGTTCCGTTCTTCATTCTCGCCGGTAACCTGATGAACATCGCCGGTGTGACCGGCCGCATCTATTCCTTCGCGCTCGCGCTCGTCGGCTGGATGAAGGGCGGCCTCGCCCAGGTGAACATCATCGGCTCCGTGATCTTCTCGGGCATGTCCGGCACCGCGCTGGCGGATGCTGCCGGCATCGGCACCATCGAGATCAAGGCGATGAAGGACCACGGCTATCCGGTCGAGGCCGCCGTCGGCGTCACCGCCGCCTCGGCGACGCTCGGACCGATCTTCCCGCCGTCCCTGCCGTTCGTGATCTACGGCATGATGTCGAACGTCTCCATCGGCGCGCTGTTCATGGCGGGCGTGATGCCGGGCGTGTTCATGACCGTGCTGATGATGATCACGGTCGCGCTGTTCGCCTACCGGCTCGGCTGGGGTTCGGACACGAAGTTCGAGATCCGCCGGCTTGCCGCCGCCTCGACCGAGGTCGTTGTGGTGCTCGCCTTCCCGGCGGCGGTCTATGCGATGATGATGTCCGGCCTGTCGGTCAACGTCTCCATTCTCATCGCGCTCGTCGTGCTGCTGGCGCTCGACTGGTATTTCGACTTCTCCGCCGTGATGGCGCTGATGACGCCGGTCATTCTGATCGGCGGCATGACGCTCGGCTGGTTCACCCCCACCGAGGCTGCCGTCGCCGCCGTGATCTGGTCGCTGTTCCTCGGCCTCGTGCGCTATCGCACCATGACGCTTGCGACCCTCGCCAAGGCGAGCTTCGATACTATCGAGACGACGGCCTCGGTGCTGTTCATCGTCACCGCCGCCTCGATCTTCGCCTGGCTCCTAACCGTCAGCCAGACGGCACAGTTGCTGTCGGATGCAATCCTGTCGCTCACCGCGAGCAAGTGGGTGTTTCTGATCCTGGTGAACCTGCTGGTGCTGTTCGTCGGCTGCTTCCTCGACACAACGGCGGCGATCACGATCCTGGTGCCGATCCTCCTGCCGATCGTGCTCAAGTTCGGCATCGATCCGGTGCATTTCGGCCTCATCATCACCCTGAACCTGATGATCGGCCTGCTGCACCCGCCGCTCGGCATGGTGCTGTTCGTGCTGTCGCGCGTCGCCAAGCTCTCCGTCGAGCGCACCACGATGGCGATCCTGCCGTGGCTGGTCCCGCTCATCGTCGCCCTCATCGCGATCACCTTCATCCCGGAGATCACCCTGTGGCTGCCGCGTCATCTGGGGCTGCTGCGATGACAGGGACCGTTGCGGCGACGCTGTTCGGCGCCGAAGACCTTCGCATCGTCGAAGGCGCTCTCGCCCCCCTCGCACCCGGCATGGTCCGGGTGCGGTTCGGGGCGGGCGGGATCTGCGGCTCGGACATGCACTATTTCCGCCATGGCCGGACCGGCGATTTCGTCGTGCGCTCGCCGCTCGTGCTCGGCCACGAGGTCGCGGGCGAGATCGTCGAGATCGCCGGCGCGGCGCCCGGCCTTGCCGTCGGCGACCGGGTTGCGGTCAATCCGTCGCGCTGGTGCCATCGGTGCCCGCGCTGCCTGGAGGGGCGCGAGAACCTCTGCGAGAACATCTACTTCATGGGGTCGGCCTCGAAGACACCCCACATGCAGGGCGGCTTCGCCACCCTGTTCGATGCGACCGCTGAGCAATGCGTGAAGGTGCCGGCAACGCTGCCGTTCGCTGCTGCGGCACTCGCCGAACCCCTCGCCGTCTGCCTCCACGCCGTCGCCCGGGCGGGCGATCTTCGCGGCCGCAACGTGGTGCTGTTCGGCGCAGGCCCCATCGGCCTCCTCACCATGATCGCAGCCCGGCGGGCCGGCGCGGCCGCGATCACCGTGGTCGATATCGCCGCCGCTCCGCTCGCCTTCGCGAGCCGGCTCGGCGCCGACCGCATTCTCGACATTTCCACCGGCACAGGTGAGCTTGAGACCGTTGCGGCCGATCGGCCGTTCGACGTCGCGATGGAAATCTCGGGCACCGCAGCGGGGCTGACGACGGCGATCGACACGGTCCGTCGGGGCGGCACGCTCGTGCAGATCGGCAACCTGCCCGGCGGGCTTCTGCCCGTGCCGGCGAACAAGCTGATGGCCAAGGAACTCGACCTGCGCGGCTCTTTCCGGTTCGGTCCCGAGTTCCGCGAGGCGGTGGACCTCATCGTGGCGGGCGAGATCGACGTGCTCGGCATCGTCACGGGCTACCGGCCGCTTTCGGATGCGCCGGCCGCCTTCCGGCTGGCGCTCGACCGTTCCCAGAGCGTAAAGGTCGTCCTGACGGCCGCCTGACCGATTCAGGTTCCACATAAGAAGCGGGGGATCACGCCAGCGCCGGCGTGGTCCCCCGGCAAGCTTCAGGCGTCGGGAGGCGCTTCTCATGACGGATCGAGACAGGAGCGACGTTCGCGAGAAGGACGTGGTTCTGGTGGCGGAAGCGGCCCTCGCCGCCGCTGTTCGCGACAGGCTGGCGACGGTGGGTGCGAGTCCGCTGGTCGTGGAGGCGACCACGCGGGCGATGATGCACGCCTCGCGCCTCGGCGTCGACAGCCACGGCGTGCGGCTGACCGAGCATTACGTGCGCATGATGGAAGGCGGCCGCGTCAACCCGCGCCCGAACGTGACGGTACGCCGGACGGCCGCCGGTTCCGCGGTCGTGAATTGCGATGACGGCCCTGGCCACGTCGGCGCCTACCGCGCGGTTGAGCTCGGTTGCGAGATCGCCCGCGAGGCCGGTGTCGCCGCTGTCGGCGTCGAGCACTCCTCGCATTTCGGCGCGGCCGGCGCCTACGCGCTCGCGGGCGCTGAAGACGGCTTCATCACGTTCGCGACCACCAACACCGACTCTGTCGTCACCCTGCACGATGGCGCGGCTCCGTTCCACGGCACCAATCCGATCGCGCTTGCCGCACCGGTGCCCGGCGAGCGGCCGTGGCTGTTCGATATGGCGACGTCATCCATCCCGATGAACCGCGTGCTGCTCTATCGCTCCCTGAACAAGGCGCTGCCGGAAGGGGTCGCCGCCGACGAGCACGGCTACGCCACCATCGACCCGTTCGCGTTCCGCATGCTGCTGCCGCTCGGCGGCACGGAATATGGCTACAAGGGCGCCGGTCTCGCCGGCCTCGCCACGCTGCTGTCCGCCGTGCTGATGGGCACGACGCTCGATCACGACTTCATCCCGATGTACAGCGAGGAGCGTTCCACGCCGCGCAACATGGGGCACTTCGTGCTGGTGATCGACCCCGAGCGCTTTGCCGGCCGCGCGCTCTACGAAGCGACGATGTCGCGCTATGTGGCCGCCGTGCGCGCCGCACCCCGGCGCGGCGATCCCGAGGTGATGGCGCCGGGCGACCGCGAATGGAAGGTCGCAGACGCGCGGGCCCGCGACGGCATCCCGATCGATCCCGACACCGCGCGCTTCCTCGGCTTCGCCTGACGGAGGCCGGTTCGTCAGCCTCCGGACGCCGCCATCCGTGCGGCGTGCCGGTTGTGCTCGGCGACGACCGCCGGCAGGTCCACCGTCACCACCCTGCCGTCGCGCACGATGGCCCGGCCGCCGACGAAGGTGTGCCGGGCATTGCCCGGCATGCAGAACAGCGTCGCCGCGACCGGATCGGACAGCCCGCCGGCGAACGTCACCGCATTAAGGTCGAGCGTAAAGAAATCGGCGCACTTGCCCGGCTGCAGTGCGCCGATGTCGTCGCGGCCGAGCACCGCCGCGCCGCCACGGGTCGCGACCTCCAGGATCTCGCGCGCCTTCATCCACTCGTGCGCCCGGTCGGGGTGCGAGGTCGGCAGCGGATTGTCGGGCCCGGCCGGTGGCGGCAGCCCCAACCTCAGGCGCGCGAGCAACATCGCCATGCGAGCCTCATTGAGCATGTGGTTGGCGTCGTTACTGGCCGAGCCGTCCACCCCGAGGCCGACCTTCACTCCGGCATCGAGATATTGGCGCACCGGCGCGATGCCCGAGGCGAGCCGCATGTTCGAACTCGGGCAGTGACATACTCCTGTGCCGCGATGGGCGAAGCGCCGGATCTCGTCGTCGTTGACGTGGATGGCATGGGCATACCAGACGTCGCCGCCGGCCCAGTCGAGCGTCTCCAGATAGTCCACCGGGCGCATGCCGAAGCGCTCCAGCGTGAAACGCTCCTCGTCGATGGTCTCGCACAAATGGGTGTGCAGCCGAACGCCGAGGCGGCGCGCCATACCGGCCGATTCCCGCATCAGTTCAGGTGTCACCGAGAACGGCGAGCACGGCGCCAGCACGATCTGCGTCATCGCGCCCGGTCCGGTCTCGTGATAGCGCGCCACCACCCGCTCGCAATCGGCGAGGATCGCGTCCTCGTCCTCCACGCACGAATCCGGTGGCAGCCCGCCCCTCGATTCCCCGAGCGACATCGAGCCGCGCGATACCACGAAGCGGATGCCGATCTCCCGCGCCGCCGCGATCTGGTCGTCCACCCGGCAGCCATTCTGGAACACATAGGCGTGGTCGAACAGCGTGGTGCAGCCGGAAAGCGCCAGTTCCGCCGCACCGACGATCGTGGCCGTCCGCGACGCTTCAGGCGTTCGGGAGGCCCAGATGCGGTAATGCGCCTTCAGCCAGGGGAACAGGTTCGTGTCCTGAGCGGCCGGAAGATTGCGCGTCAGCACCTGGTCGAGGTGATGGTGGCAGTTGACGAGGCCGGGCAGCACGATCTGACCGGAGAGGTCGATCACCTCGTCCGCCGTCTCCGGCAGCGTGTCGGCCGGACCGACCGCGACGATGATGCCGTCGCGTGCGAACAGGCCCGCATCGCGCAGTTCGCGACGCTCGTCGTCCATGGTCACCAGAACGGTGGCGTTCTTCGCCAGCAACGTCGTCACGATTGGTCCCCCGGGCTGGAAGCGTCGGCCGCTCACGCGGCGCGGCGAAGATGGAGCGGCACAATCCGTCCCCGCCCGGCGCCGGTCAAGGCGCCGGCCACGGGCCGACCGTCAGCCCGGTAGCGCCGTGAACGCACGGTAGCGCCGGCGGCCGGTGATGTCGCGCACCACGGGATCGAGGTCGGCCAGCAGCACCTGGATCGCCTGCGGGCTGATATCGAGCGCCGCCGCCGCCATGGCGACCGTGATGATGGGCTTCGCGAGCAGAAAATCGACCAGATCCGGCATCCGGGAGTTCTTGCGTCGCCCGGCGAGCCGGGCGGCAAGCCGGCGGTGCACCAGGAGCAGACGGTCGTGGTCTTCGAGGCCGATACGCGCGCCTGCGGCAATGCCGTCGAGGATGCGCACGAGCCTGCCGGTAGCACCAGCCGGGGTCGGTCCGCGCCGGCCTTCGAGCAGGCCGGCATTCAGGCAGGCGAGGTGGTTGAGCGTCTTGCCGCGCCGGCGCAGCAATGCGGCGCCCAGCAGCGGCCCTAGCCATGGCCGGCTCGGGATCGGCTGCAGGACGGTCCAGGCATCGACGGCGACGGCCGCAGCCAGCATCGCCGGCTGGCCGCCGGTCGCAGCCACGACGTCGCACCACTCCGCGAGCGCCGCCTCGCCATCGTCGTCGTCCGGCTCGGCCTGCCGGGTACGACGGTCATGCGTGGGCGCGACCGGCCGGCTGTCCGCCACCGGCTCCTCCCCTGCGAGATGGCGGCTGGTCCGGGCGAGAACGGCATCGAGATCGGCGAACAGCGACGCCATGGCATCCGGCTCCGCCGTTCGCTGGCGCGTCGGCGTTGCCGGTTCCAGCCGGTCGCCGTCACGGCGCGGATCGGCGACGCCCTTCAGCCGGGCGAGCCCGACCGGCGTGAAGGGCTCGTCCGCCGGCGCCCCGGTCATCAGGCGACGGGTGGCGAGCACGGTAGCGGCTCGCGCCAGTTCCGCTGTCGGGGCTCTGATGTCCATCGCCGCGTCGTTGAGCACGAGGTCCTCGAGCGGCACCAGCGCCCCTTCCAGCCGCAGCGACGCGCCGGCTTCGCTATAGTCCGCGCGGGCGCGCCAACCGTCCGCCACCGGGCTGCCGGCGAGCCGCTCGTCGAGGCGCGCCAGCGTCGCTTCGGCGCGCTCGAAGGCGCCGATCAGGGATCGCCACGGAACCGGGTCGACGATGACGTAAGGCATGGAGTCAATGAACCATGCCGATGCCGCGCCGTCGACCCGGAGGCCGGGTTTACGCGGCCGGCGGCGGACTTTTCTTCCGCCGGCGGGCGAGCATGTTCAGCGCCTCGACGGCGGCGGAGAACGCCATCGCGGCGTAGATGTAGCCCTTCGGCACATGGAAGCCGAAGCCGTCGGCGATGAGCGTTGTCCCGATCAGCAGCAGGAAGCCGAGCGCCAGCATGACGATGGTCGGGTTCTTGTGAATGAAGCCGGCCAGCGGATCGGCAGCCAGCAGCATCACGGCAACCGCGACGAGGACGGCGACGACCATGATCGGGATGTGATCGGTCATGCCGACCGCGGTGATGATGCTGTCGATGGAGAACACCAGATCGAGCATCAGGATCTGCACGATCGCCGCGGAGAAACTCAGCGTCGCCTTGCCGCTCGTGAGCATGTCCCCGGAATCGGGATCGACACTGTGGTGAATTTCCTTGGTCGCCTTCCACACCAGAAAGAGACCGCCCGCCACAAGGATGATGTCCCGCCAGGAGAAGCCGTGGCCGAACGCCTCGAAGATCGGCGTCGTGAGCTGCACGATGAACGCAACCGTCCCGAGCAGCCCGAGGCGGAGAACCAGAGCCAGGCCGATGCCGATGCGGCGTGCCGAACTGCGTCGCTCCTCAGGCAGCTTGTTCGTCAGGATGGAGATGAAGAGCAGATTGTCGATACCGAGCACCACTTCCATGGCGATCAGCGTGGCGAGGGCGGCCCAGGCGGCCGGATCGGCGGCAAGGCTGGCAAGATAGTCCAAGTGGAACTCCCGTCTGTGGCACCAAGGCTCCACAACTGTGATAGCCGCATGCCACAATCAACGTGGCACGCTGCAGACGGTATGATCACGAAATCGCGAGGCCGCTTCAACGCGTTTCGGCGGCCGGTCGCCGCCGCCTTCAGCCGGCGACCGCGTCCTTCAGCCGGCCCACGATGGTCTCCAGAATCTTGACGCGGGAATAGAGCTTGTCCTGCGCCTCCACCAGCGTCCAGGGCGCGAACGTCGTGCTCGTCCGGTCGACCATGTCGTTGGCCGCGGCTTCGTAAAGCGGCCACTTCTCGCGGTTGCGCCAGTCGTCGGGCGTCAGCTTGAAGCGCTTGAAGGGAACCGCCTCGCGTTCCTTGAAGCGCCGGTACTGCTCGTCCTGGCTGATCGCCAGCCAGAACTTCATGACGAGGAAACCGTTGGCGTCGAGATCGCGTTCGAAATCATTGATCTCGCCGTAGGCCCGCATCCAGTCTTCCTCGGTGCAGTAGCCTTCGACGCGCTCCACCAGCACGCGGCCGTACCAGCTGCGATCGAACACGGCGGAATGGCCGACGGCGGGGATCCGGCGCCAGAATCGCCAGAGATAGGGATGCGCGAGTTCCTCGTCGCTCGGCGCGGCGATCGGATGCACGCGCACCCGGCGTGGATCGAGCGCCTGCCGCAGCCTCATGATCGCGCCGCCCTTGCCGGCCGCGTCGTTGCCCTCGAACACGCAGATCAGCCCCCGCTTGCGCATCGCCTTGGAGGCCATCCGCTCGGCGATGCCGAGCTGCGCCTTTTCGAGGCGGGCCTTGTACTCGTCCTCATCGAGGCGCTTGGAGAGATCGAGCGAGCCGACCAGCGAGGCGACGGGCAGCTTGAAGCGGGTCGAGGGCGCGGCGTCGGTGCCGTTCGCGCCCGCCTGCGTGTCGTTCGACTGCATCGGGCCGCAAGGCGCGGACGGCGTGGAAGCGGCGGTCGGGGCCGGGGCCGCCGCCTGGGGGGTGGAGGCGCGCAGCAGCGCGTCGAGCAGCGCCTTGCCGGCGGCGGCGTCGCGATAGCGGCTGTCGCCCGCCGGCACGACGATCCACGGCGCGTAGGCCGTCGACGTGATCTCGGCGACGCGCACGCTTTCCATCAGGAGCCTGTCGTGGTCCTTGCCAGTCTCGATCTGCGGCCATTCGCGGATGGTCAGGTCGTCGATGTCGCGGTGGCCGTTGCCCCGCTTCAGACGCTCCATCGCCTCGTCGCGGCCGAGGTGCAGCCACAGCTTCACGATGACGACGTTCTCGGCCGAGAGCATCGCCTCCATACGGTTCACACGGTCCAGCGTATGGGTCAGCGTCGCCGGGGAGACGTCACCCTCCAGCATCTCGCGCAGGATGATGTGATACCAGTTGCCCAGCATCACGCCGATCCGGCCTTTGGCCGGGAGATCGCGCCAGTAACGCCACGCCTGCGGGTGGTGATGATGGAAGCGGTCCGGATTGTCGTAGGAAATCGTCTCGAGATAGTGGGCGTCGAGCCACTGGTAGAAGCGGTTCAGCACCTGCCCCTTGCCGGCCCCGTCCGGTCCGTTCAGAAGCACCAGCACCGCCTTCTTGCGCTGGTCTACCAGGTCGAACTGGGCGTTCAGCAGGTCCTCGCGCAGCTGCGGCTCCAGTTCCTTGAACGCATCTTTGGTCAGGTTGTGGGCGAGCTTCGTGGCTGAATCGAACATGGCTTCTTCCCGTCGGGCGGTTCTTGCCGGCCTTCGCGCCGTGCGAGCGCGCGGCTGCGGCCTTCCCTGAGCCTCTCGTTGAAAACCCTATTCGCCGGTTTGGCAATCGTGGCTGCGACGATTGCCGTGCGATCGAGAAGCCCGTGACCGGCGACCGCTCCTATTCCGCCGCGCCTTTCAGCGCGGCCTCGTCGGCATCGACCGCCGCCGCGAAACGCCGGGCCAGCACGGCGCAGGTCATCAGCTGGATCTGGTGGAAGAACATCAGCGGCAGCACGATCGCGCCCACATCCTGCCCGCTGAAGATGACGTTCGCCATCGGCGCGCCGGACGCGAGGCTCTTCTTCGAGCCGCAGAACGTGATCGTGATGCGGTCCTCGCGGTTGAAGCCGAGCCAGCCGCTGCCGAAATAGGTCATCACCAGCACGATCGCCAGCAGAACGGCGTCGAGCACGAGCACGATGGCGAGCGAGCCGATGGAGATCTGGTGCCAGATGCCGCCGATGACCGCCTCGCTGAACGCAGCGTAGACCACCATCAGGATCGACCCGCGGTCGACGATCTGGGTCAGGATCTTGTGGCGGCCGAACCAGCTTCCGAGCCAGGGCTGCACGATCTGGCCGGCGATGAACGGCGCCAGCAGCTGGAGCAGGATGGACACCAGCGCATCGGTCGAGAACCCGCTGCCGTGACCGAGGCTGTGAAAGATCACCCCGCTCATCAGCGGCGTAATGAACATGCCGAGAATGTTCGACGCTGAGGCTGCGCAGATCGCCGCCGGCACGTTGCCCTTGGCGATCGAAACGAATGCGATCGAGGACTGCACCGTCGACGGCAGCACGCACAGGAACATGATGCCCGTGATCAGCGCCTGAGGCAGGATTCCCGGCATCAGGAACACGGCCGAGCCCAGCACCGGGAACAGCACGAACGTCGTCGCGAGAATGACGATGTGAAGCCGCCAGTGGGTCAGGCCGGCGATAACCACCGCCCGCGACAGACGCGCGCCGTGCAGAAAGAACAGAAGCGCGATGGCGAGGGTCGTTGCGGTATCGAACCCGCGCGCCGCCTCTCCCCGGATCGGCAGCAGCGATGCCAGCACGACCATGCCGACGATCGCAATCGTATACCACTCTCGCTTGAGGAACCGAACCAAGGCGCCAATCCCGAACCGATGCTTGCGGAGGACCGAAGCGCCCGCGAGAGGCATGGCGGAACGCATCGGCGAGCCGGCACCATAGCCGATTTCCGGGGCGAACGAGATATTCCCCCCGGGAAAAGCAGCCTCAACCCGGCACTTCGGAAAGAACCCGCACACGCAAAATGGAGAGCCCCGCCCCGGCGGCAACCGGAGCGGGGCCAATCATGCGGCAGCGACCGCTGGACGGTGGCCGCGGCAAGGCGGCCACGCCGGAATCAGGCCGCCTGCTTGGCACCCACTGCGCCGGGCAGATCGACTTCGACTTCGAGGGTCGACATCAGGTCCTCGCGGCGCATCGCAACCCGCACCTTGTCGGAGGCGACGTCGACATGCTTGGCGATGGCCTTCAGGATCTCCTCGCGCAGCACGAGGATCAGGTTCGGATCGCCGCCGACGCCGCGCTCGTGCTGAAGCAGGAGCTGGAGCCGGTCGCGCGCCGCCGAGGCCGGAGGAACGCGCTTCGCCCGGAAGAAATTGAACCGCTTCATGCCGCCCTCCGTCCGAACAGCCGGGTCATGAAGCCGCGGCGCTCGTTGGTCACCACCATCGGCACGTCCTCGCCCGTCAGGCGCTTGGCGGCGTCGGTATAGGCCCGGCCGGCGGCGCTGAGCGGGCTCAGGACCGTCACCGGCGAACCCAGATTGGACGCACGCAGGACTTCCTCGCTCTCCGGCACCACGCCGACCAGCGGCACGGACAGGATTTCGAGCACGTCCTCGATCTTCAGCATCTCCCCGCGCTCGGCGCGGTTACGATCGTAGCGGGTGATCAGCAGGTGCTTGTCGATGCGCCCGCCGTCCTCGGCCTTCTTGGTCTTGGAATCGAGCATGCCGATGATGCGGTCGGAATCGCGTACCGACGACACTTCCGGGTTGGTCACGACCACCGCGACGTCCGCGAAGCGCATGGCGAGGGTGGCGCCGCGCTCGATTCCGGCCGGGCTGTCGCACACGACCCAGTCGAATTCCTTCTTCAGGTCCTCGATGACGCGGGCGACGCCTTCCTCGGTCAGGGCGTCCTTGTCGCGGGTCTGGGAGGCGGGCAGCAGGAACAGGCTCTCGATGCGCTTGTCGCGGATCAGCGCCTGGTTGAGCTTGGCATCACCCTGGACGACGTTGATCAGGTCATAGACCACCCGGCGCTCAGCGCCCATGATCAGGTCCAGGTTGCGAAGACCGACGTCGAAATCGACGACGGCCACCTTCTTCTTGCCGCCATCGGCAAGGGCTGCTCCGAGAGCGGCAGTCGACGTCGTCTTGCCGACTCCGCCCTTGCCCGACGTCACGACCAGAACTTTGGCCATCTTTCCTGCCTCCATGCTCGATCAGCCGAGCGCTGCCACCTTCATCGCATCGCCTTCGAGCCAAGCCTGCACCGGCTTGCCCCTCAGATCGCGCGCCAAATCTTCCGTCGTCTTGTAGAGACCGTCGATCGCCAGCAGTTCCGCCTCCATCTTCCGGCAGAAGATGCGCGCCTTCGGGTTGCCGCCGCAGCCGGCGATGGCCCGGCCGCGCAGCGTGCCGTAGACGTGGATCGAACCGCCCGCGACCACCTCCGCGCCCGAGGCGACGGAGCCGAGCACGGTCACGTCGCCCTGCGGGAAGAACACCGACGCGCCCGAGCGCACCGGCTCTTCGATCAACAGCGACGCCGCTTCCTGCCGCGAGGCGGGCTCGATTCGCGGCATGTCGCGCACCGGCTGCGGAATCGGCGCCGGCTCCGGAGGCGCCTCGGCAACGGCCTTCTCGTCCGCACAGTCCGTCAACTTGTCCGGGTCGACCACCTTGCCGCCCGTGAACAGCGGCGGCATCTCCGGCGTCACCCACGAGGGCTTCGCGCCCTCGATGCCCACGAGCCGCACGCCACGTTCCGCAAAACCCGCGACGAGCGCCTCCACATCCGACCGCCCCTTGGCGACCGCCGACACGTCCAGCACCACCGGACGGGTTCGGAAGAAGCCCGGCGACTGCGCCGACCACGCATCGAGGCCGGCGAACCATGCCTCGGTCGGCTCTTCCGGCGTCAGCACCAGGGCCAGATAGGAACGGCCACGAAACCGGATCGGAAGGCGAGGCTGTCTGATGGCGATGGTCACGATCGTGTCTCTCCGTGTGCTTCCAGTCAGCGCCGATATGGTTAATTGCGGGTTAACGGTGGTTAACCTTTCCATGCCGCTCTGTGGAAAGCACAGCCCGGGCACGGACAACATCGCCATTTCCCCTGCCGCTCGATGGCCGAACGCCGCCGGATGCACAAGCCCCCGCGCGCACGAATTGCTTTTTTCTATGTTATTTCAGATACTTCAATAGCGGCGACACGGAGCACTCGCCGCCCGCGTCTCCGGCGCATCGCCGGATCCGGACACACCGCGCGAGTCGGGGATAAGGCCGTCCGGCGCCTCGCAGGCGAATCTCCCCGCGGCAGTCGCGACGTCGAATCGTTTACGAATGACCGCCCGATTCTCGTCGGAACGGCCCGCCCGTCCGTCGCGGAGGCCGCCATTGACTTCCCCACCCGCCCGCCGGTATCAATGTGTAATGTTATAACATTACAGTTACGGAGTTTGCGATGTCGCCCCTTCCGGCGCATGACGGGCGTCTGCCCGTGACGGTCCTGTCCGGCTTTCTCGGCGCGGGCAAGACCACCCTGCTGAACCACGTCCTCCATAACCGCGAAGGCCGCCGCGTCGCCGTCATCGTCAACGACATGAGCGAGGTCAACATCGACGCGGATCTGGTGCGCGAGGGCGGTTCGAACCTCTCGCGCACCGACGAGAAGCTGGTGGAGATGACCAACGGCTGCATCTGCTGCACGCTGCGGGACGACCTGCTGCAGGAAGTCCGCCGGCTCAGCCGCGAGGGACGGTTCGATTACCTCCTGATCGAGGGCACCGGCATCGCCGAGCCCCTGCCCGTCGCGAGCACCTTCTCCTTCCGCGACGAGAACGGCGACAGCCTGTCCGACGTCGCCCGTCTCGACACCATGGTGACGGTGGTCGACGCCGCAAGCCTCGTGCGGGACTACGGTTCGCGCGATTTCCTGCGCGACCGCGGCGAGACCGCCGGCGAGGAGGACGCCCGCACCATCGTCGACCTGATGGTCGAGCAGATCGAATTCGCCGATGTCGTGGTCATCAACAAGATCTCAGATGTGGCACGGGGTGAGCGTGAACTCGTCCGCAAGATTGTCAGCTCGCTCAATGCCGATGCGCGGATCGTCGAGACCGATTTCGGCCGCGCTCCGCTCTCCGACATCCTCGATACCGGCCTGTTCGACGAGGAGAAGGCTCAAGAGCATCCGCTGTGGTTCAAGGAACTCTACGGCTTCAAGGATCATGTTCCCGAGACGGCGGAGTACGGCATCGAGAGCTTCGTCTACCGGGCGCGACGGCCGTTCGATCCCGTCCGGCTCAACGCCTTCATCGCCCGCACGTGGCCGGGTCTGATCCGCGCCAAGGGCCACTTCTGGCTGGCGACGCGGCCGAACTGGGTGGGTGAATTTTCGCTCGCCGGCGCGACCGCGCGGGTGACCCCGCTCGGCCGGTGGTGGGTCGCGGTGCCGGTGGAACGCTGGCCGGACCATCCGGAATGGCGCCGCGCCGTCGCCGGGAACTGGGACGAGGTCTGGGGCGACCGGCGGCAGGAACTCGTGTTCATCGGGACCGGCATGGATGAGGGCGCCATCCGCGCGGCGCTCGACGACTGCCTCGCCGGGCCGGAACGGGTCGAGCGCTTCGATCCGCTCGCCTACCGGCATCTGCGCGACCCGTTCCCGGCCTGGGACGCCGTGTCGGCGTGAACGCGTCGAGGCCGGACCATGGACTTTTTCGACCGCGCCGCAAGGCCGCGGAAGACCACGCCGTTCGCCTGCGTTGCCCACGAACCGACGGCCAAGGAGAGCCTGATGCCCGACAAAGAGACCGCGCACGACCACAAGACCCATGCCGGCCATGACCACGATCATGGCGCCGGCTGCGGCCATACCGCCATACGCCACGGCGACCACGTCGACTACCTGCACGACGGCCACCTGCATCATCCGCACGGTGATCACGTCGACGAGCACGTCATCGAGGTGAGCGACACCAATCCTGACGGCTGCACCTCGGCGGCGGCAGGCCACGGGACCGGTCATGCCCACGGGCCGGACTGCGGCCATGAGGCTGTGCCCCATGGCGACCACGTCGACTATCTGGTCGACGGCCGGCTGCACCATCCTCATGGCGACCACTGCGACGATCATGGCCCCGTTGAGGTCGTGCAGACCAAGACATGAAGAAACGGCCGGCCGGCATTCCCGCCGGCCGGCCGCAGACACTCCTGTCGCGTTCGACGCGCGGCGATCTTGCCGCGGCGCGTCCAGCCTCGGGGGCGACCCCTCGCCGCTTCCGAAGGCGTTCGCCGGCCATGATGGGCGACACACCCTCGTCGCGACGAACCGGCATCGGCCGGACGGATGCGCAGCGTCAGCCGAGGAAGTCGACCAGCGTCGCGGTGAAGCGCTCCGCCTGTTCGATGTTGGAGAGATGCGCGGCTTCGAGCATCGTCAGCCGGGCCCCGGGAATGGCTTCGGTGAGCCAGACCGCCGTCGCCGGCGGCGTTGCCGGATCGTGGTCGCCGCCGATCACGAGCGTCGGCGCCTTGATCAGCGGGGCGGTGGGGCGTTGATCCATGTCGCGGATGGCCGCGCAGGCGCCGGCATAGCCGATGGGATCGGTCGCGAGCAGCATGGCGCGGACGGGGGCGATGGCGTCGGGCGCAGTGTCCCGGAAAGGCCGCGTGAACCATCGCTCGATCACCGCGTCCACCATCGCCGGCATGCCGCTGGCGAGCACGGTATCGATCCGGGCGGACCAGTTCGACGGCGGCCCCATATAGGCGGCGGTGTTGCAGAGCGCGAGCCGCGCCAGCCGCTCCGGCGCCCGCACGCCCAGCCACTGGCCGACCATGCCGCCCATGGAAAGCCCGCAGAACGACACCTGTTCCAGCCCGAGCCCGTCGATGAGCCCGACCACGTCGCGGCCGAGCCGGTCCATGGAATAGGCGCCGGCCGGAACGCCCGAGCGTCCATGGCCGCGCGTGTCGTAGCGCAGCACGCGATGGCGCTGCGTCAAGGCAGGCACCTGCGCCGCCCACATTTCCATTGCGGTGCCGAGCGAATTCGACAGCACCACCACCGGCGCGTCGGCGGGCCCGTCGAAGCGATAGGCCAGCCGGCAACCGTCGTCGACGGTCAGGTATTCGACATCCATCACACCCGCTCCAATGCCACGGCGAGCCCCTGGCCGACGCCGACGCAGAGCGTCACGAGGGCATAGCGCTCGCCGGTCTTCTCCAGCGCATGGGCCGCGGTGAGTGCGATGCGCGCGCCGCTCATGCCGAGGGGATGACCGAGGGCGATGCCTCCGCCGTGGCGGTTGACGCGCTCCTCGCGGGTATCGACGCCGAGATCGCCCATGGAGGCGATGACCTGGCTCGCGAACGCCTCATTGATCTCGATCACGCCGAAATCGTCAATCGTCAGCCCGAGGCGCGCCATCAGCTTGCGGCTCGCGGGGACCGGGCCGATGCCCATCACCCGCGGCTCGACGCCGGCCGAGGCCATCCCGAGGATGCGCGCCCGCGGCGTGAGCCCCTGTGCCTTCGCGGTCGCCTCGTCGGCGACGAACATCGCCGCCGCGCCGTCGTTGACGCCCGAGGCATTGCCGGCCGTCACCGTGCCGGGCGTGCGGAACGGCGCCTTGAGCTTCGCCAGCGCCTCGACGGTGGTTTCCGGCCGGGGGTGTTCGTCCGCGGTGAAGGCGAACGGCTTGCGCTTTGCATCGAGCGCCTCGACGGGCACGATCTCCTCGGCGAAGAATCCGGCGGCCTGCGCGGCACCCGCACGCGCCTGGCTCTGGGCCGCGTAGGCGTCCTGAGCCTCGCGCGAGATGCCATACATATCGGCGACATTCTCGCCGGTTTCTGGCATGGAATCAACGCCGTAGAGCGCTTTCATCGCCGGATTTATAAAGCGCCAGCCGATGGTGGTATCCTCGATCTGGGCAGCGCGGGAAAATGCCGTCTCCGCCTTCCCCATTACGAAGGGCGCCCGGCTCATGGATTCGACGCCGCCGGCGACGACGAGCCCGGCTTCGCCGGTCCGCACCATGCGGGCGGCCTGCCCCACCGCCTCAAGGCCGGATGCGCACAGCCGGTTGACGGTCACGCCCGGCACACTCACCGGCAGGCCGGCCAGCAGCAGCGCCATGCGCGCGACGTCGCGATTGTCCTCTCCCGCCTGGTTGGCGCAGCCCAGAATGACCTCGTCGATCGCCGCCGGGTCGAGCCCCGGATTGCGGGCCATCAGCGCCTTGAGCGGCACCGTGGCGAGGTCGTCGATGCGGACGTGGGCGAGCGAGCCGCCGAAACGGCCGATGGGGGTGCGAACGGCATCGCAGATGAAGGCCTCGGTCATGGTCAGCTCCCGTGCGCGGCCTTGGTGCGCGCCTGAAGGTCACGCAGGACATCGAGTTCCAGCGCGCTCGGCGCCGGGGTTTCTTCGAGGACGGCGGCGAATTTCACTGGCCAGCCAGTGGCTTCGGCCACCTGCTCCCGCGTCGTTCCAGGATGGAGCGAGACGACGGTCAGTTCCTTCGTCTCGGGGTCGGGGCGCATGATGCAGAGGTCGGTGATGACCTGGGTCGGCCCCTTGGTGGTGATGCCGAGCGACTCGCGTTCGTTGCCGCCGCGGCCGTAGCCGATGGAGGTGACGAAATCGACCTTCGGCACGAAGCCGCGCTTCGACTGCTTGAGGATGATGAAGACTTCCTGGCAGTTGGTTGCGATTTCAGGGGCGCCGCCGCCGCCGGGAAGGCGAGTCTTCGGGTGATCGTAGGGACCGACGACGGTGGTATTCAGGTTCGCATAGCAATCGACCTGGGCCGCGCCGAGGAAACCGACCGTGATCCGCCCGCCCTGGAGCCAGTAATTGAACATTTCCGGCACGGAAACCGTGGTCAGAGCTGTCTCGCACAATTCGCCGTCTCCGATAGACAGCGGCAGGACGTTCGGGCGGGTGGCGATGGTGCCGCTCTCGTAGATCAGCGTGATCCCGGGCGCGTGGGTGAGGCGCGCGAGGTTGCACGCGGCGGACGGCGCGCCGATGCCGACGAAGCACACGTCGCGGTCTGTGAGCAGGCGCGCGGCGGTTACTGTCATGATTTCGGTCGGTGAATAGGCGCTCGAAGCGTTGATTTGGGCGCTCATTGCTTGGTTACCGCTCTCAAACCGCCTTGCCGGAGCGCGCAGCGCCGGCATGAGGCAGGAAGGCTTCCGGTCCGGCGTTCATCACGTTCTCCTCGATCCAGGCGAGGAAGCTGTCGCGATCGCGCGAGATCGCGTCCCAGGCGAGATAGAAGGCGTTGTTGCGGGGATAAAAGCCGTGGGCGTAGGACGGGAACGCACCACCCGGCACGACAGAGATCGCGGTGACCGCCCAGTGCGGGAGAATGCAGGCATTGGGGTAGGAGCCGCGCAGGTCGTCGACCACTTCCTCGACCGTGACGAGCGAGCGACGGGCGGCCAGCACCGCCTCCTTCTGCACGCCGACGATGCCCTCGATCAGGACGTTGCCCTCCCGGTCGGCCTTCTGGGCGTGGATCACCGCGGCGTCGGGACGGATCGCGGGAACCGCCGCCAGCACCTCGCCGGTGAACGGACAGGTGACCGACCTGATGTTGGGATTGACCCGCGGCAGCTCGGCACCGCGATAGCCGCGCAGCGTCGCGAACGGCAGATTGGCGGCTCCCGCCCAATAGGCGGCGGCCATCGCGGCGTGGCTGTGCTCCTCGATTTCGAGCGGGCGCGGCCAGTCCTTCTCCACCGCCTCGCGGATGCGGTGGGCGGAGCCGACGCCCGGATTGCCGCCCCAGGAGAAGGTAAGCTTGCGGGCCATGCCGCAGCCGATCATCTGGTCGTAGAGCAGGTCCGGGGTCATCCGCACCAGCGCCAGTTCCCGGCGCTTCTGCCGGATCACCTCGTGGCCGGCGGCATAGGGAATGAGATGGGTGAAGCCCTCGAAGGCCACGGTGTCGCCGTCCCGGACGACCTCCTCGCACGCTTCCGCGAGCGCCAGAAATTTTGCCATCGCTTTTGTCCGCCGCGTTCTGACTGACGGTTTGTCGATTTAAGTTTGACCGATAATCGCACATACTGTACGATATTCGTCATTGATGGAACCGGAACCGCCCATGGTCAAGCGAAAAGATGCGTGCGAGGACGAGGTCGCGGCCGAACAGACGCCCGCGCAGGCGCTGGACCGGTTCGCGGGTGACCCCGATTTCATGCTGTCGCTGGCGCGCGGACTTCTCGTGCTGCGGGCCTTCGAGCGGGAGCCGGTGCTGAGCGTCAGCCGCGCCGCCGCCCTGACAGGGTTGCCGCGCGCGGCAGCCCGGCGCTGCCTCTACACACTGGAGCAGCTCGGCTATATCGGCGGCGGCGATGGCGAATGGCGGCTGCGGCCGATGCTGCTGACGCTGGCGCAGGCCTATCTCACCTCGACCAGCTTCGCGGAGGCCGCCCAGCCCTATCTGACACGGCTGCGCGACACGGTCGGAGAATCCTGCTCGATCGGCGTCTTCGACGGCGACGAGGTCGCCTACATCGCCCGTGCGGAAACGAAGCGGATCATCTCCATCGCGCTCCATGTCGGCAGCCGGGTCCCGGCCTATTGCACCTCGATGGGGCGCGTTCTGCTGGCCCAACTCGATCCGGCCGCGCTCGACCGCTATCTCGCCGCGGCGCCCTTTCCCGCCCGAACGCCTCATACGCGCGTGACCGCCGCCGACCTCCGCGCCGAACTCGCGACCGTCGCGGCTTCCGGCTATGCGCTGATCGATCAGGAGATGGAGATCGGCCTGCGCTCGATCGCCGTGCCGATCCGCGACGCCTCCGGCCGCGTCGTCGCCGCGCTCAATGTCGGCGCCGCCGCCGCGCATCTGGAGCGAGACGCCCTGGTCGAAAGCGTGCTGCCGGTCCTTCGGGATATTGCCGGCGAGCTGACGGAACTCGCCGTGCTCGCGCCGGGCATCGTCGCGCGCGATCCGGCACAGCGGACGCGCTGACCGCGCGCGGCCAAACGATGCGTGCGGACTTCAAGGCATCGCTCTATCGACTTGTGCAAAAACGCGTTTTCCAAACAGCCGATCGCGCCGCCCGTCGCAAACGCCTCATGCGATGGTCGAGGAACTCGCGGCAAGTTCTACGATCTCGTTGGTGATCTCTTCCTGGCGCAGCTGGCGGGACCGGGCGACCAGCGTGCCCAGCGTCGCCTCGACATTCGTCTTCGCCGCGGTCATCGCGCGCATCCGCGCCTCGTTCTCCGCCGCGAACGACAGCGTCACCGCCTCGCAGAGTTCGGCGAACACATATTCCTCGATCAGGCGTGCCAGAAGGTCGGCGGGCGGCAGCGTCAGCACCGGCGGGATGCCGTCCGTCGCCGGAGGGAAGCGGGCGACATCGAACGGCACCAGCCGGCGCGCCGTCGTCTCGACCGCCGCAGCGCCCCCCGGCACGGCATGAACCACGGTCACCCGCGCGATCCGGCCGGCTTCGATGCGGTCATAGAGGGCATCGACGATCCGACCGGCCAGCACGGGGGCCTGGGCGGCGTGGGCGACCATCGGCGCCGACCATGCGACGGGCGAGCCGCGTTCCTCCGCGAGGGAAAGACCGCGGTCGCCGATGAGGAAACGTTCGACACCGCCTTCCCCGCCCTCCACCGCGACGGCATCGGCCGCTTCCAGCACCCGCTCGCTGAAGGTGCCGGCGAAGCCCTGCTCCGCCGTGAGCACGATGACGGCGTGACCCCGGACGCCGCGCGCACCGCCGCCGTCCCCCGGATCGGCGATATGGCGGCGCTCGACCTCGGGCAGGAATGCCAACGCCTGGCTGACGGCATGGGCGATCATGCCGGCATAGGCCCGGATGCCGTCGACACGACCCCGCGCCTCGCGGGCGCGGGCGGCGGCGATGCCCCGCATGGCGGCGATCACGGCCGACAGCTGGTTCACCGTGCCGATGCGGGCCTCGACGTCGCTGAGGCGTTCGGTCATGAGGCCGGCTCCGCCGCCGCGCCGGCGAGGCCCGCGGCCAGATCGCGGACGATGGCGACGAGGCGATCGCGGGCCGCGTCGTCGAGCTTGCCGCCGGCATCGAGCGCCCGGGCTATATCCTGCGTCGTCGCATCGAGCCGGGACGGAAGCGCGGCGCGCAGGGCGGCGAGGCGCTCCGGCGGCAGGCTGTCGAACACGCCCGCGGCCAGGGCGGCGAGCAGCGCCGCCTGATCGACGAGCCTGAGATTGGCGAAGCGAGGCTGGGTCAGGAGCGCGCGGATGCGCTCGCCGCGCGTGATCTGCGCCTTGACGCGCGTATCGGAAATGCCGCCGAAGCGGGTGAACATTTCCAGTTCCAGAAATTGCGAGTAATCGAGCCGGATGCGGCCCGAAAGCTGCCGCAGCGCCGGACGCTGCGCCTTGCCGCCGACGCGGCTGACGCTGAGGCCGACATCCACCGCCGGGCGCTGGTTCGCCGCGAACAGGCGGGAATCGAGCACGATCTGCCCGTCGGTGATGGAGATCAGGTTGGTCGGGATATAGGCGGACAGGTTGCCGGCATCGGTCTCGGCGATCGGCAGCGCGGTGAGCGAGCCGCCGCCCTTGTCGGCCGCGAGCTTCGCGGCGCGCTCCAGCATCCGCGCGTGGACATAGAAGATGTCACCCGGATAGGCCTCGCGGCCGGGCGGCTCGCGGGTGAGGAGTGCCAGTTCGCGGTGGGTCGCGGCATGCTTGGTGAGGTCGTCGATGACGATGAGGGCATGGCCGCCCCGGTCGCGGAAATATTCCGCCATGGTGAAGGCGGCGAACGGGGCGATCCACTGCTGGCCCGCCGGCGCCGCCGCCGAGGCGACCACGAAGATGCAGCGTTCCGGCGCGCCGTGGGCGCGCACCGCCTCGATCACGCGCTCCACCGCGGTGGCGCGCTGGCCGACCGCGACATAGACCGAGATCACGTCGGAGCGCTTCTGGTTGACGATGGCATCGACCGCGATCGCGGTCTTGCCGGTGGCGCGGTCGCCGATGACGAGTTCGCGCTGGCCGCGACCGAGCGCGAACAGCGCGTCGAGCACGAGGATGCCGGTTTCGACGGGCTCTGCGACGAGATCGCGCTCGATGATGGCGGGCGCGGGCCGCTCGATGGGGTGATGGTCTTCCGCGACGATGGGCGGGCCGCCGTCGAGCGGGCGGCCGAGCGGATCGACCACCCGGCCGAGCAGCCCCGGCCCGACCGGAACCCGGATGACCTCGCCGGTGCCGGCAACGCGCGAGCCGGCCTCGATGGCGGCGCCGTCGTCGAGCAGCACGGCGCCGATGTCCTCGGCGTCGAGCGTGAGCGCGAAACCGGCGACACCGTTCTCGAAACGCAGGAGTTCGTCGAGCCGGACATCCGGCAGGCCGGAGACGCGCGCGATCCCGTCGGCGACGCGCTCGACGCGGCCGACGGCTTCGACCTGCGGCGCAAGCGGCGTGCGTTCCACAACGGACCGGTTGCGGCCGAGCCAGTCCGTTTCCGACGGCGTCATGACGCGGCATCCTTCGTTTCGGGCCCGCCCGCTTCCGCCTCGAGGGCGGCGGCGATGCGGTCGAGATCGGCCTTGAGGCTGTTGCGCACGACGGCGTGCTCCGCCCGGAGTTCGAGGCCGGCGATCAGGTCCGGATCGGGATCGACCGCTATCTCCACCGGACGGCCGAGAACGCGGGCGAGAGCCTCCCGGCAGGCGGCGGTTTCGTCTGCATCGAGCGCACGGGGGGCCGCGAGGCGGACGGGCGCATCGCCCGAGGCCAGATCGGCACGGGATGACGCGGGAAGCGCGGCGATGCCTTCCGCAAGCCCTTCGATGAAGCCGGTGACGCGGGCGCTGTCCGGCAGGCGCCGCATCACCCTCGCCGCGATATCGACGGCGAGGCTCGCGGCGCGGGCATCGGCACCGGCCGCCTCCTCGCGCTTCGCCCGTTCCATGTCCGCCGCCGCGGCGGCGCGCAGGCGATCGGCCTCGGCTTTGGCGGCGGCGAGCCCGGCGACGCGGGCGGCATCGGCTTCGGCGGCGGCGGCCTGGAGCAAGGCGGCGCGGGCCGCGACGGTTTTCTGCGCCTCCTCCACGGCGTGGGCGCGTTCGGCCTCGGCCGCGGTTCGGGCGGCCTCGGCATCGTCGAGCAGCCGCGCGGCCTCCGCCTGCCGCGCGGTGATCATCGCCGCGACCGGCCGGAACAGGAAGCGCGAGAGGATCCACAGCAGGACGAGGACGTTTACCGTCTGGAGTCCGAGCGTCCACCAATCGAAGTGCATGACGCGGCCGGCCTAGTGGATGAACGGGTTTGCGAACAGCACCAGAAGCGCGATCACGAGGCAGTAGATCGCCATGGTCTCGATCATCGCGAGGCCGACGAACAGCGTGCGCGACAGCGTGCCGGCGGCTTCGGGCTGGCGGGCGATGGCATCCATCGCCGCCGCCACCGCGCGACCCTCGGCGAGGGCCGGACCGATGGCGCCGAACGAGACCGCGATGGCGGCCGCGAGGATGCTGACGATCTCGATCAGGTTCGAACCGGTGTCGGTCATGACGTCTTCCGTTCGCTGTCTTTGGGAGAGGGACCGGCGGCGGCCGTGGGAGGCGCGGGCGGCGGGCCGCCCTCCCCGCCCACGGCGGCGCCGACGAACACCGTGGCCAGCACGGCGAAGATGTAGGCCTGCACCGCACCGGTGAGCAGATCGAGCGCCATCAGCGGGATCGGCACCAGCAGGCCCGCAAGGGACAGCACGATGGCGATGACGAACACGCCGCTCATGACGTTGCCGAACAGGCGGACGATCAGGGAGAAGGTGCGCGTGATCTGCTCGACGACATTGAGCGGGATCATGATCCAGCTCGGATCGGCGAAGGTCTTCAGGTAGCCGCCGAGGCCGCGCACCGCGATGCCGTAGGCGATGGTGGCGCAGAACACCACCAGCGCCAGCGCGGCATCGGTTTCGAGATGCGCGGTCGGCGGCTCTATCCCGGGAATGAGCGAACTCCAGTTCGCCACCAGCACATAAAGGAAGATGGTGCCGATCAGCGCCCGGTAGGGGCCGGGCTCGGTCTGCATGGTGTCGCGGATCTGGCCGTCGATGGCGCCGACCACGATTTCGAGCACGGCCTGCGCCCGGGTGGGCCGCATCGCGAGCCGCCGTGTCGCGAGCGCGCAGAAGGCCCACAGGGCCGCGATGATCGCCCACGTCACGACCACAGGCGACGTGATCGGCACCGGCCCGATGGAGAACAACGGTTCGAGGACGAGGGGCGAGCCGATCATGGCGCATCCTCGCTCGGCGCGCGTCCGAGCCGGCGGACCAGCAGCGCGCGGGCCGCGACGAGACCGAGCGCGCCGGCGACGAGCGCCAGCGCACCGAGCCGCGCCAGGGCGACGAACACGGCCACCAGCAGCGCGAAGCGCGCGACCTGGACCGCGAAGGCTTTGAGCGCCCCGCCGCCGGCATAGAGCCGCACGTTCCACCACAATGAGCCGAAATGCACGATGCCGAGCGCGAACCCGACGCACAGCGCGAGCGCCGCCGAGCCCGCGGGCCCGAGCGCGAGGCCGAAGTGGGCGAGCGCCTCGCCGAGGCGGCCGAGAAACGTCATCACCGGCTGCGGATCGGTTGCTTCCATCATGGTCGGTGCATCCATTTCCAGGCGGACCAGCAGCCGATGGCGATGCCGATCATCAGGAGCGGCGCGGAGAAGAAGATGCCCGTGCCGAAGCGCTCGTCGAGCCAGCGACCGACGAAGACCCCGATGAGGGCGGGAATGACGATGGCCCAGCCGAGGACGCCGATCTGGCCGAGACGGACGCCCAGCGAGGGTTCCGGCGTGCGACGGCTGCTTTCCTCCCGGTCGGCGGCGCGCCGGGCCGCCTCCGCGAGGCGGTCTTCATCCCTCGAACCATCGTCGCCGGTTGGAGCGGACGTCATTCCCCGTCTCCCCCGGCCGACGGCGGCACCTCGATCAGGTCGCCCGAGCCCGGCCGCATGTAGCGCATCAACTGGCGCACGGCGCGGGCGTGGAGACGCATTTCCTCCACGCGCGCCTTGCGCCCGGCATCGGCCTGCGCGGCACGCAGCGCCGCCACGTCGTCGCGCAGCCGGTCGAGATCGTCGCCGAGCGTGCCTTCCCGGCAGGCAATCGCGACCGTCGCACCCGCGGACACCGTCATGACGCCGCCATCGACGGCGCAATAGCGCGTTGCACCGCCGGCCGAGCGCCAGCGCACCACTGACGGGGCGAGCACCGTGAGAAGGCCGGTGTGGCCCGGAAGGATGCCGAAGCTGCCACTGCCGTCCTCCGCCCGAACAGCGAGCACGGCCGCGTCGTCGACCAGCACGGCGGCCGGCGTCGTGATGGTGAGGTGCAAGAGGGTGGGCATGAGGGTGGGCGCGGTCGCGCTCATGATGGCGGTCCCTGCCCTGGCGCGGCGGCCTTGCCGCGCGCGGCCGTCTCGCGGGCGCGGGCCTCCGCGATGTCGCCGATCATGTAGAGCGAGCTCTCGTCCCAGTCGTCGCATTCGCCGGCCAGGATGGCGCGGCAGCCGGCGATGGTGTCGGCGACGGCGACCGTGCGCCCGGGCACGCCGGTGAACGCCTCGGTGACGGTGAACGGCTGGGTGAGGAAGCGCTGCAGGCGGCGCGCGCGGCCGACGATGCGGCGGTCTTCGGCGCCGAGTTCCTCCATCCCGAGCAGGGAGATCACGTCCTGAAGCTCGCGATAGTGCTCGATGGTGCGCCGGACCTCGGTGGCGACCGCGGCGTGCTCCTCGCCGACGATCAAGGGATCGAGCAGGATCGACGACGAGGCGATGGGATCGACGGCGGGATACATTCCCTCCGCCGCCATGGAGCGCGACAGCACGACCATGGAATCGACATGGGCGGCGATGGTGGTGACCGCCGGATCGGTGAAATCGTCGGCCGGGACATAGACCGCCTCGATCGCCGTGACCGAGGCCTGGCCGACCGAGGTGATGCGCTCCTGCAGCGCGGCGACCTCGCTCGCGAGCGTCGGCTGGTAGCCGACGCGGGACGGCAGCCGGCCGAGCAGGCCCGACACCTCCGCGCCCGCCTGGACGAAGCGGAAGATGTTGTCCATCAGCAGGAGAACGTTCTGGTGGCGCTCGTCGCGGAAGAACTCGGCGATGGCGAGCGCGGTCATCGGCACGCGCCAGCGGGCGCCGGGCGGCTCGTTCATCTGGCCGTAGACCAGCACGGTGCGGTCGAGCACACCGGAATTCGTCATGTCGAGCAGCATCTCGTGGCCCTCGCGGGAGCGCTCGCCGACGCCGGCGAACACCGAGATGCCCTGATAGCTGCGCACCATCGCCTGGATCAGTTCCATCACCAGCACGGTCTTGCCGACGCCGGCGCCGCCGAACATCGCCGCCTTGCCGCCCTGGGCGAGCGGCGCGAGAAGATCGATGACCTTGATGCCGGTGGCGAAGATTTCCGACGTTCCGCTCTGCTCGGCGAACGGCGGCGGCGCGCGGTGGATCGGCCGGCGCGGCACATCGGCGGGAAGCGGACCGCGCCGGTCGCCGATGCGGCCGGTGACGTCGAGAAGGCGGCCGAGCACGGCCTCGCCGACGGGCACCTGCACCGGCCCGCCGATGGCGCGCACCGCATCGCCGCGCCGCAGCCCGGCGGTCGCCTGGAGCGCGATGGCCCGCACCGTCGCCGGGTCGAGATGGGCCTGGACCTCGGCCATGACGGAGAGGCCGCCGTCGCCCCGGATCTCGAGCGCGTCGTCGATCGGCGGCAGGCGGGAGGCGGCAAAGGCGATATCGACCACCGCGCCGCGCACGGCGACGACGCGGCCTTCGAGATCGGCGGCCTTGTCGGTCAAGGTGTCCATCGGGCAGATTTCCGTGGTCCGGCGGCCCTGCCGCCTCATCCTGCACCCCGGCGGCGGGGCCGGTCAAAGGGTGTTGCTCTCGGGAGGGACCAGAAGACGCCCGGGACGGGACCGCGGCATTGATCTCGATCACGCGCCGCGCTTTCGAAGGTTGGTCCGGCGCCGACATCCGGGTCGCGGCAAGCCCGGAACAAGATGGCAGTGCCATGGGAGATGGCAGCGTCATGGGGATGGACTATAATCCGGGACATCCCGCCCCGGCCCCAACGGCGCGCCCGGGCGGATCGTCTCTCGCCCCATGGATGACCGCTACGTGCAAGACAACCCGACCGCTCACCCCATCGTCGAGCACCTGCAGAAGATCTGCCATCAGATCTCCCACGGGAACTACCGCGAGGCGGACGACCTGTTCTCGCTAACCTCGGCCGACGACGGCGTGTCGCCGATGATCGCCGACCTTGCGGAATCGTTCGGGCTGATGCTGGTGCGGATCGAGGCGCGCGAGATCCAGCTCGAACGGCTCGTGGCCGAGCTGACGGAGGCGAAGAAGGAGCTCGAGATCGCCAACCGCCAGCTCAAGAAGGACAATCGCCGCCTCAGCGAGGTGGTCGAGCAGATGAAGGTCGAGATCGACCGCCACCAGACCCAGCAGCAGGTGGGCGAGATCACCGAAACCGATTATTTCCGGCAGCTCAGCAGCCGGGCGCGCGAAATCCGCGCGCGACAGCGCCGCGTGCAAGAGGCCGGTCAGTGACGAAACTCGTCTGCGTGCATTCCTATCGGGGCGGAACGGGCAAGTCGAACATCGTCGCCAACCTCGCCGTGCTGCTGGCGCAGCGCGGGCGCCGGGTCGGCATCATCGACACCGACATCCGCTCGCCCGGCATCCATGCGCTGTTCGGCCTCGAACGCGCCGAGATCCACGCCAGCCTGAACGACTATCTCTGGGGCAAGTGCCTGATCGAACAGGCCGCGCTCGACGTGACGCCGAGCGTCGCCTCGCCCGGGCCGGGCGGCGCGGTGTTCCTGGTGCCGTGCAGCATGCGCGCAGGCGAGATCGCCCGCATCCTCAAGGAAGGCTACGCGGTCGAGCGCCTCAATGACGGCATGCAGATCCTGTCGGAGGCGCTCGATCTCGACATCCTGCTGATCGACACCCATCCGGGCGTCAACGAGGAGACGCTGCTGTCGATCGCGATTTCGGACAGCGTGCTGTTCGTCCTGCGCCCGGACCATCAGGACTATCAGGGCACGGCCGTGACGCTCGAACTCGCCCACCGGCTGGAGGTGTCGCAGCTCCTCCTCGTCGTCAACAAGGTGCTGGAGACGACGGACCAGGACGGCCTCGCGGAGAAGATCGTCACGGCGTTCCAGACCCCCGTCGCGGCGGTGCTGCCGCTGACGGAGGATCTGGTGCGGCTCGGCAGCGGCGGCGTGCTCGCCTCGCTCAGGCCGGAAGCAGACTATGTCCGCCGGCTGCACGCCGTCGTCGGACTGATCGACGACGCCGCCGCGCGCCCGAACGCCGTGACCTGATCACGGCTCGCCCGTGCCGGCTGCTCGGCCGGCTTCGCCTTCGCCAGCAAACGTCGGCCTACTCGGCCGGTTTGGCCTTGGTGAGCACGTGACGCTCGACGATGTCGAGCGCGCGCCCGATCTCGTCGAACCAGCCGACCTCGTTCAGGTGCGCCCGGGCGCGCTCGTTGAGGCCGCCCTTCGTTTCGTGATGGGCGGGATCGAGCGGCTCGCCGTCGCGGTAGGACTTGAGCCCGATCTCGGCGAGGCCGGCGAACAGCGAGCGCACATAGAGCGTCGCCCGGTCCGGCGACATGCCGCGCTGTTCCAGCCAGGCGACGACGGTGTTTTGAAGCTGGTAGTGGCTGGACATCACCGCGCTGCCGTTGGCGATCGCCACCAGATCCGCCTCGCGGTCGGACACGATGAGATCGCCGAGCGGCGCGAACAGCTCCTCGACCAGCGGATCGGGCGGCACCATCATCACCGGGCCCTTGCGCAGGCTGATCGGCGGCAGCGGATTGACGCGCACGACGCGCGCGGCAGGGGCGACCTTCGCCCGCACCCTTTCCAGCGGGACGCCCGCGAGGAAGCTCACCACCACCTGATCGGGACGGAAGGAAATGCCGGCCAGCGCCTCGTCGAGCTGCGGCGGCCGCACCGCGAGAAACACCACGTCGCTGCCGGCGACGACCGCGGCGGTCTCGGCCACGCTCACGTTCGGATAGGCGGCGGCGAGCGCGTCGGCGCGCGCCTTCGAGCGCGGCGTCACGGCGACGGCGATGTCGGCGCCACGGGTCGCCTGAAGGCCCTGCACCACCGCCTCGGCCAAGGCACCGGTGCCGACGAAACCAAGTCGAAGCATGAGAACTCCCGTCTGAACGGCGCGGCTGGAAGCGGCCGGCCGGCGAAAATCGGACCGCACCGCGCGCCACCGGGGCGGTCGCGCCTGCGCGGAGAGGAAGACGTGAAGAGACGGATAGGGCCGAGGCAGCGAGACGGAGCCGGAGCGATTTCCTGTCGATCTGATGTTTCCATCGGATCGGAACGCGCTCTAGAAAGCCATCGCCGCCTCCTGACGGATCCAGCGGCGGAATTCCGCCACCACCGGCTTCTCAGAAAAGGCCGGGCTCGTCAGGACGTGGAACCCGTCCTCGGTCGAGATCGCCGCCTCGAACGGTCGGACGAGGCGGCCGGTCTTGAGATCGTGCTCGACGAGCAGGTGGCTGGCGAGCGCGATGCCCTGGCCCTGCACGGCGGCGTCGAGCATCACCCCGGCGTCGTTGAAGAACAGGGTTTCCTCGAACGAGATCGAACCGACGCCGGCGGCGCTGAACCAGGCCGCCCACAGGCTGGAATTGGCCGCCTGCAGCAGCGTGTGCCGGCTGAGATCGTGGGGCCGCAGGATGGCCGGGCCTTCGCGCAGCAGCGTCGGACTGCACACCGGAAAGAAGCGGTCGCGCCCGAGCGGTTCCGCATGAACGTCCGGCCACGGCCCGCGACCCCAGCGAATGGCGACGTCGATGTCCTGCCGGTCGAAGTCCACCGGATCGCTGGAAGCGAGCAGCGTGACCTTGACCTGCGGGTTGAGCTGCATGAACCGCTTCAGGCGCGGCACCAGCCAGCGCGAGGCGATCGACGGCAGCGCGTTGACGCAGAGCACGGCGGGGGCCTTGGGATCGGCGATACGGTCGCAGGCACGCGCGAGCAGACTGAGCGACTCGCTGACGGCGCTCGCGAGCGAATTTCCCTCCCGGGTCAGTTCGACCCGGCGCGGCAGGCGACGGAACAGGCGGACGTCGAGCAGGTCCTCCAACTGGCGGATCTGCTGGCTGACGGCCGACTGGGTGACGCAGAGTTCGTCCGCGGCCGTGGTGAAGCTCCCGTGCCGTGCGGCGGCGTCGAACACCCGGAACAGGTTCAGGGGCGGCAACCGGTGCATGCGCTTGCCGGCGCGCGGTTCGCCCGCTTCGCTGCGTTCGTCACCGGCGACCAGCTTGCCCCCGAGCAGCTTGCCCCCAAGTGCGTCCGAAGCGGGATTGACCCGGTCCGTCATTGCCCCTCCCATTCCTGCCGCCAAGGCGGCGTCCGCCAGCCGTGTCAGGCCGCGTCCTGCATATCCACGTCCCGCAGCTCGACCAGCCCTTCGAGCCGCGGAATGACATCGCAGCCGAAGCGCTCCATGGAGGCCAGCGTCTCACGCCGGCCGATGCCGGCAAAGCCCATGAAGCACGACAGATGCGTCGGCTTCAGCGCCACGATCTCTTCGTAGAGCTTCTCGGCGCAATATTCCGCCGGCCCGATGACGGCGTTTTCGAGGAAGTCGTCGAGCGGCGGCTCGTCGTTCAGCGGCATCAGCCGCAGGAACGGGCCGTCCTTTTTCGGCAGCGCCGCGGTGGCGAGCGGCACGGCGGCGCGGGCGAGATCGCGCACGCAGGCCGCGGCATGGCGCGCATCGTTCTCGTCGTCGGTCACATAGACATAGCGCTGCACGGCAAGCGGCATCGTCGCCGGATTGCCGCCGGCGGCGGCCCAGCGCTCCACGATCACGTCGCGGAAGGCGGTGGCGGCATTGAGACCGCGATGACCGAAGCTCATGAACGGGGTGTGGCCGTGACGGGCCATGCGCGCCACCAGCTCGGGATGGCTGGAGGCGACGAACACCTCCGGCATCGCCAGGCCGAACGGGCGCATCGACAGCTCGGTGCGGGGAATGTCGAACATCGTGCCGCGATATTCGATCACGCCGCTCGTCAGGCCCTGCTCGATGATGTCCCACGCCTCCATCATCTTCTGGTGGCGATAGTTCGGATCGACCCGGAAGCGGTCGAACTCATAGGGCTGGTAGCCGGTGCCGAGACCGAGAACCAGCCGCCCGCGGGTGAGGAGATCGGCAAAGGCAGCTTCCTGCACGATCCGCAGCGGCTCGTAGAACGGCAGGGCGAGCACGGCCGGGCCAAGACGGATGCGCGAGGTCTCGGCGGCGCAATGCGCCACCATGAGAAGCGATGACGGGCAGATCGAATGGTTGGTGAAGTTATGCTCCGCGAACCACGCGACGTCGAACCCCATGTCCTCGGCCATCCGCACGGTGTCGACCGTCGTGCGCAGCACGGACGCCGGCGACGTGTTGCGGTCATAGAGACCCATGAGGCTGAACAAGCCCAACTTGACCATGACAGTCCTCCCATCGGGTCCGACGGTAGGCCGGCAAGGGCGGGCGGGCAAATTAGCCGTTCTTATTGCAGGCCAAGCTCTGCTGGGGCTTTGCCCGCCAGCCCAAGCTGCACTGGGGCATCGCCGTCCGGCGGCCCCCAGCTAATCCATTCAGTAGAATTGATCGTTTGTCGCGCCGCTTTTGCGTCTGCGACAGTCCCTCACGTCGGCGCCACCGATCGGCATTCGCCCTTCGAGATCGACACCCGTCGTAGCCTCAGCATGTGGAGCCTTTATGAAGGGCCAGACCGTTATCGTAACCGGCGGCGCTAGCGGACTCGGCAAGGCCGTGTGCCAGGGCGTCGCCGCCGAGGGCGCAACCGCCGTCGTCCTCGACCTCAACGCCGAGACCGCGGGCGCGGTCGTTGACGAGATCGCCGCCGCGGGCGGCAGCGCCTTCGCCGTGATCGGCGACATCACCACCCGCGACAGCGCGGCGGCCCTGTTCGCCGAAGCGGCCGGGAAGGCCGGGCGGATCCATGGGCTCGTCAACTGCGCCGGCGTTTATCCGCGCAAGCCCATCCTGGAAATCACCGACGCCGACTGGGACTTCAGCTTCTCCGTCAATGTGAAGGGGCTCTATCATGTCTCGGTCGCGGCCATCGAGCACATGAAGGCCGCCGGCGGCGGGCGCATTGTCAACGTCGCCTCCATCGACGCCTTCAAGGCGCACCCGAAGAACATGCACTATGCCGCGATGAAGGCGGCAGTCGTCAGCCTGACCAAGAGCCTCGGCATCGCGTTCTGCGCGGACGGCATCCTGATCAACGGCGTCGGCCCGGCCGCCATCGCGACGGAAAAGGCCAAGGCCGCGGGCTTCCTGCCGGAACTGATCGCCCAGGCGCCCATCGGCCGCGTCGCCGAGCCGGCGGACATCGCCGACGTCATCCTGTTCCTGCTGTCGGAGAAGAACCGCTACATGGTCGGCGAGACCGTCGCCGTTTCCGGCGGGTACTTCATCCCCTGATCCGCACCCCTGGTTCCCCTTGGCCGGCCTTGCGGGGCGGGCCGAAACAGATGGCAATCGTCCTATGAATTTCGGTTTGTTCAACCTGATGGGATTGCGCGACAATCCCGGCGGCGTGGCGGGCGTGATCGAGGATACCCGCTCCATGGTGAAGCTGGCGGAGGACGTCGGCTTCGAGATCGCCTGGTTCGCCGAACACCATTTCACCAACTATTCCGTCAGTGTGTCGCCGCTGCTGACCGCGGCCGTGATGGCCGGCTCGACGAGCCGCATCAAGCTCGGCGCGGGCGTGGTGGTGCTGCCGCTCTATCACCCGATGCGCGTCGCCCAGGAGATCGCCTTCCTCGACCAGGCGACCGGCGGGCGGGCGGTGATCGGCGTCGGCACCGGCTATCAGGCCTACGAGTTCGAGCGCTACGGCGCCGACGTCGCGAAGAAGACGGAAATCTTCCTCGAATACTGGTCCATCGTCGAGCAGCTCCTGACCACCGGCAAGGCGTCGTTCAAGGGCGAGCACATCACGATCCCCGATTCCGTCGTCACGGTGCGGCCGCTCCAGACGCCGATGCCGTCGGTCTACTGCACCTCGCCCCACCCGCCGATCCTGAAGGCGCTGTCGAAGTGGGGCGGCGTGCCGTTCATCACCGCGGGCTGGCGCGGCAGCCAGGCGCTGTTCGGCATCGCCGAGGCGGTGCGCGGCGCATGGGTGGCCGCCGGGCTCGACGGGCCGTCGATGCCGGTGGCGCTGCAGCAATATATCCACGTCACCGACAGCCGGCAGGAGGCGCTGGAAGCCGGCGAGCGCGCCCGCTATGTCGGCCGCATGGTCCACGGCCTGCGCACCTCGAACCTCGCCCTCGACGGCTCGTTCGTCATCGCCCCGCCGATCCCGGACGAGCCGCCGATCGAGACCTTCGTCGACAACCTGCTGATCGGCGATCCGCACCACGTCGCCGCGCGGCTGGTGGAGGAAATCCGCCGCCTGAACCCGCAGCACTACAACTGCTTCTTCCAGTTCGGCGACATGCCGGTCGCCCGCGCCCGCCGCTCGCTGGAGCGCTTCGCCGCCGAGGTGCTGCCGCTGGTGGAGCGCGAAGTCGGCCCGCTTTCGGCCGTCGGCAAGCCGCCGGCGATCGCGGCCTAAGGACCATCGGAGATCGCCGGCGGACCGCGGGGGAGAGCCGCGGCCGGCGGCGCGGAGACCAGAGCCTGAAAAAGAACACCTGATCCACAGGACAGGGCACCTGCAACCATAAGGCCTGCAACCAGAAGGGTAGACCATGAGAAAGACCAGCGCCTGCGCCTTTGCGCTCGCCGCGGCCTTGATGGCCTCGACGGGAATCGCGCCGACAAGCGTCGCGGCCGAGACCGTCGGCCCCGTGACCGACGACATCGGCGTCGTCGAGGTTCCGAAGGGCCAGCCGATCCTGATCGGCGGCTATTCCTCGCAGTCGGGCGGCGATACCAACCAGGGCATCGACGAACTGCGCGGCGCCGAAGTCGCCATCGGCGACCTGGACGGCAAGGTGCTGGGCTTCGACGTGAAGCTCGTCGGCGAGGACGCCCAGTGCACCGCCGAAGGCGGCCAGACGGCGGCGACCAAGCTCGCCGGCAACAAGCAGATCGTCGCCGTGCTCGGCCCGTCCTGCTCGTCCGGCGCCCGCGTCGGCGCCCCGATCCTGTGGAATGTCGGCATCCCCAGCGTCGCGTTCGGCGCGACCTCGCCGTCGCTCACCGCCGCCGACCGGCCGGACGGTTTCAAGGGCTTCCTGCGGGTCATCCCGAACGACCTGAAGGCCGGCGAGTTCGCCGCCGCCTATCTCTACGATCAGGTCGGGCTGAAGACCGCCGCCACCATCCACGACGGCAGCCCCTACACCGAGCAGCTGGTCCGCGCCTTCGAGAAGAACTTCAAGGAGAAGGGCGGCACGATCACCGCCAGCGAGGCGATCTCGCCCACCGACACCGACATGCGCCCGGTGCTGACCCGCATCGCCCAGGGCAAGCCGCAGGTGATCTTCACGCCGGTGTTCGTGGCGAGCGTCGGCTTCATCCTGCGCCAGAAGGGCGAGGTTCCCGAGCTGAAGGACACCCAGATCCTCGGCGGCGAAGGCACCTTCAGCGCCAACACCATCGAGGCCGCCGGCCCCTCCGTGATCGGCTACCGCATCACCGGTCCCTCGACCGACCTGTTCTCCAAGCAGTTCCCGGCCTTCGTCGAGAAGTTCAAGGAGGAATATGGCGAGGCCCCGATCGGCGGCTTCAGCGCCTACGGCTATGATTCCGCGCTGCTGACGATGAAGGCCATCGAGAAGGTCGGCAAGACCGACGCCGACGGCAATCTCTATATCGGCCGCAAGGCGCTGTTCGACGCGATGATGGCGACGAAGGACCTGCCGGCGCTGACGGGCACCCTCAACTGCGACGCCAACGGCGACTGCGGCGCCTCGGCCTATGCCATCTGGGAGTTCGTCAACGACGATCCCTCGACGTTCGAGCCGGGCGTGAACCCGAAGCGGATCTATCCGTGACGAGCGTCACCGGAACCAGGGCGCCGGGTCCACTCGCAGAGTGGCTCCGGCGCTCGACCTGGGTCGACCACATCCTGCTGGCGATCCGCGTCGTCGTCGCGACCCTGGTGATCGTCGGGGTCGTCGGCTCCATCCTCGCCGACACCTATTCGGCGGCGAACTGGATCTCGTTCATCGTGTTCGGGCTGACCATCGGCAGTGTCTATGCCCTGATCGCGCTCGGTTACACCATGGTCTACGGCATCCTGCGCATGATCAACTTCGCCCACGGCGACGTGATGATGGTGGGCTCCTTCGCCGGGCTGTTCGCGGCCGACGCCCTCAACAAGGCCGGCGCCACCAACGCGGTGCCGCTGCTGGCGCTGCCCCTGGTGCTGGCGGCGGGCATGGCCGCAGGCGGCCTCGTCTCGATGGCGATCGAGCGCGTCGCCTACCGGCCGTTCCTGCACGTGCGCTCGCTGGCGCCGCTGATCTGCGCCATCGGCCTGACCTTCGTGCTGCAATATTCCGCCCGCGGGCTGTTCGGTACCCGCAACCGCGCCTATCCCGGTTTCGGCTGGATGGAAGGCTCGGTGACGGTGTTCGGCACGACCTTCCAGATCACCCAGCTCATCGCCTTCGCCGCCGCCATCATCATGCTCGCCGGGCTGCTCGCCGTCGTCCGCCTGACCCCGCTCGGCAAGGCGATGCGCGCGGTGGCCGAGGACCGCGACGCCGCCGCCCTCGTCGGCATCGATGTCGGGCGCGTCATCGTCGCGACCTTCGCCATCGGCGGCGCGATGGCCGGCGTCGCCGGCGTGCTCTACGCGCTCGTGTTCAAGCAGATCACCGTGTTCATGGGCTTCTTCCTCGGCGTGAAGGGCTTCGCCGCGGCGATCCTCGGCGGCATCGGCAATCTCGGCGGCGCGATGCTCGGCGGCCTGGTGCTCGGCCTCGCCGAGGCGCTGGGGCCCGCGCTGCTGCTCGAAGGCTTCAACATTCCCGCGCCCTACCAGCTCAAGGACGTCATCGGCTACGGCATGCTGGTGATGATCCTCATCTTCCGCCCCCAGGGCCTGCTCGGCGAGCGGCTTTCCACCAAGAGGGCCTGAGGCATGACGTTCGCCGCCGTTACAAGCTCGTTCCGTCTCGAACGCCGACGCCGCGGCCCGCTGGGCGAGACGCTGCGCGTCGGCCTGTTCACCGGCCTCGCCGCCGTCGCGTTCGCCATGATCGGCGCTTACGTGATCATGGACAAGCGCTGGGTTGTGGAGGACACGCTCACGCTGTCGCAGCTGGTGGTGGCGCTGATCGCCGTGGTCGGCGGCGCGCTCGCCGCAAAGGCCGCCGCGACCGCGGGCGCGCCCTCGGGCGCACACTGGATCGGCGCCGGTGCCCTCGCCGGGCTGGTGGCGGGCGTGATGCTCGCCGCGCTGGTCCTGCTCGTCGCCAGCGTCAACATGCGCTCGATCCTCGTCGCGGCGAGCCCGATGCTGGTGCGGTCGCTGAGCTTCGGCATGGGCCTCGCCTCGGCGAAGGCGCTCGCCTTCATCGCCGGATGCGGCGCGGTCGGCGGCGCGCTGGGCGGCGTGCTGTTCGCCCTTCCCGAGCGGGCGCGGAAGGCGGTCGTCGCCGGGTTCGCGGCCGTTCTCATCGCCGGCCTGTTCCGCGACGTGTTCGCGAGCGTGCTCGACAACATTCCCGGGCTCGGCAGCCTGGAAGGCGACATCTTCGGCTTCATGGGCGTCAATCCCGGCGCGGCGGTGGTGCTGTTCATCGTCGGCGCGGTGCTGAGCCTGGCGCGCGGCAGCGTGATCGCCCGCACCAGCGGCGAAGTCGGCGAACGACGCCGCCGGCGCGCCGGCATCGGCGTGATGATCGCGGTGATCGTGGTGCTGCCGCTCGTGACGAACGCCTTCGTCGCGCAGGTGGCGATGCTCGTCGCGCTCTACATCCTGATGGGCATGGGCCTCAACATCGAACTCGGCCTCGCCGGTCTCGTGGACCTCGGCTTCGTGGCGTTCTTCGCCGTCGGCGCCTACACCGTCGCGCTGCTCTGCTCGACGACGCCCGCGGCGATCGCCCACGTCTCGTTCTGGATCGCGCTGCCGATCGCCGTGGTGCTGGCGGCCGTGTCGGGCCTGATCTTCGGACTGCCGGTGCTGCGCGTCCGGGGCGACTATCTCGCCATGGCGACGCTGGCACTCGGCGAGATCGTGCGCGTGCTCGTCCTCTCCGACGCGCTGAGCCCCACCCTCGGCGGCTCGCAGGGCATCATCGAGATCGCCCGGCCCGCCATCGGCAACCTGATCCTGAAGACGCCTGCGGAACTCTACTATCTCGCGCTCGTGCTCGCCGGCGTGGTCGGGCTCGTCTCCTGGCGGCTGCAGCATTCCCGCATCGGGCGGGCATGGCTGGCGGTGCGCGAGGACGAGGACGTCGCCCAGGCGCTCGGCATCGACCTCGTGGCGGTGAAGCTTCTGGCCTATACCGTCGGCGCCGCCTTCGCAGGCGCGGCCGGCGCGGTGTTCGCCGTGCTGATCGGCTCGGTGTTCCCGCACTCCTTCCAGCTCGTGGTCTCGATCAACGTGCTGGCGATCCTCGTGATCGGCGGCCTCGGCAGCCTGCCGGGCGTGGTGGTCGGCGCGGTGGCGCTGATCGGCCTGCCGGAGCTGCTGCGTGAGTTCGGCGAGTTCCGCTACCTGTTCTACGGCCTCGCGCTGGTGGCGATGATGCACCTTAAGTCCGAGGGTCTCTGGCCGGCGCACGCCCAGGAGGATCTCGCCGGCGAAGATCTCGCCCGCGACGACCGGGCGGAGCGCACGCCCGCCCCCGGCAAGGACGCCCTACCCGTTGCGGAAGCCCCGCGCGGCACGGTTTCCCTCGCGGAGGCGGCCAATGCCTGAGATCGCAACCCCATCCGACGTCGTGCTCGACGTCCGCGGCCTCACCAAGAACTTCGGCGGCCTCGCCGCGGTGCGCGCCGTCGACCTCTCGATCGAACGCGGCAGCGTCCACGCCATCATCGGACCGAACGGCGCCGGCAAGACCACGGTGTTCAACTGCATCACCGCGTTCGTGAAGCCGAGCGGCGGCACCGTGGTGCTCGACGGCGCGCGCATCGACGGCCTGCCGGCCCATGTCGTCGCCGCTCACGGCATCGCCCGCACCTACCAGAACGTGCGGCTGTTCGCGAACATGACGGCGATCGAAAACGTGATGGTCGGCCTGCACCGGCGGCTTTCGGTCTCGTTCTGGGGCGTGGTGCTGCGCACCCCCGCCTTCCGGCACGAGGAGGACGCGGCGCGGGAACAGTCGCGGGCGATGCTCGACTTCGTCGGCATTCCCCACCGCGCCGGGACGCTCGCGCGCAACATGCCCTATGGCGACCAGCGGCGGCTTGAGATCGCCCGCGCCCTCGTCAGCCGGCCCACCGTGCTGATGCTCGACGAACCGGCGGCCGGCATGAACCCGGCGGAAGGCGTGGCGCTCGTTCACCTGATCGAGCGCATCCGCAGCGAACTCGGCATCACCGTGATCCTGATCGAGCACCACATGCGCGTCGTCATGGCGATCGCAGACCGCATCACCGTGTTCGACCGCGGCGCGGTGCTGACCGAAGGCACGCCCGCCGAAATCCAGTCCGACGAGCGCGTCATCACCGCCTATCTCGGCCGGCGCGCAACGGCGGCGGACGTCCGCACGGTCGAACGTCTGTCCGAGGAGGAGAGCGTCGCATGAGCGTCACCCTCAGGGTCCACGACCTCACGGTCGCCTATGGCGCGATCTCCGCGGTGCGCGGCGTCAGCTTCTCGGTGGAGGCAGGCGAACTCGTCACCATCATCGGCGCCAACGGCGCCGGCAAGACCACGGTGCTCAACGCATTGTGCGGGCTGCGGACCATTCGCGGCGGCATGATCGAGATCGGCGGCGAGGACATCACCGACATGCCGCCTCACGAGCGGGTGCGCCGCGGCGTGGCGCAGGTGCCCGAGGGTCGGCGGCTGTTCGGCCGGATGTCGGTGGCGGAAAACCTGGAGATCGGCGGCTATACCCGCTCGGATTCCGCGGGCAAGCGGAAGGATCTCGACCATGTGCTGGACCTGTTCCCCCGCCTGAAGGAACGTTACCGTCAGCTCGCCGGCACGCTTTCCGGCGGCGAACAGCAGATGGTGGCGATGGGCCGCGCACTGATGTGCCGCCCGCGCTTCCTGCTTCTCGACGAACCGACCATGGGCCTCGCCCCCCAGATCGTCGATCTCGTGCTCGATGCGGTCAAGCGCGTGAACGCCGAGGGCGTGACCGTGCTGCTCGTCGAACAGAACGCCTATCGCGCCCTCGAGATCGCGGACCGGGCCTTCGTGCTCGAATCCGGCGAAATCTCGCTGACCGGCGCAGGGCCGGACCTGCTCAATCACCCCCGCGTACGCAGCGCCTATCTCGGATACGACGAATGAACGCCCTCCCGATCGAGGCGGCGAAGGCCGCCGGCATGGCCCGACCCGAGAGCATCCTGCCTTCCGGTGGGCACCCGCACGTCGACCCCGTCGCCTACCGCGCGGCGATGCGTGAACTCGCTGCCGGCGTCACGATCATCGCCGCGGGCAGCGGAGAGCATCGTCGCGGCCTCACCGCGACGGCGGTCTGCTCGGTGTCGGCCGAGCCGCCGACGCTGCTCGTGTGCATCAACCGCGCCACCGACGGCCACACCGCGATCAGCCTCGGCGGCGCCTTCAGCGTCAACGTCATCGGACCGGAGCACCGCGCCCTCGCCGACCGCTTCGCCGGCCGCAACGGCATCCACGGCATGGAACGGTTCGCCGAAGGCCACTGGGACACGCTGGCGACAGGGGCCCCGGTCCTCGCCGACGCGCTCGCGGTGTTCGACTGCCGGCTCGTCCACGCGGTGGACTGGACGACCCACACCGTCTTTCTCGGCACGGTCGTCGCGACGCGCATTTCCGCCGAGCGCCCTGCCCTCGTCTATCGGGCGGGCTCGTTCTCGCACCTGCCGGTCGCGTGAAGCGGATGCGGTCGATCCGGCATTCCACAGCTCAACCGGCGGAGGGGGCATCATGGCCGATCTGAACGGTCGCGTGACGATCATCACGGGAGCGGGCTCCGGCATCGGGCGATCGCTGGTGAAGGCATTCGTGGAGGCGGGCGCCCGGGTGTTCGCCGTCGACATGTCCGGGGAGCGGCTCGCGGAGACGGCCGAGGCGGTCGGCGCGCCCGAAGCGCTCGCCACCCATGTCGCCGACGTCAGCGACAAGGGGCCGATCGAGGCCATGCTGGCCGCTGCGGCAGAGCGGTTCGGTCCGGTCGAGGTGATCTGCAACAATGCCGGCATCCTCGACCGCATGATGCCGCCGGATGAGATTTCCGACGATCTCTGGGACAGGGTTCTCGCCGTCAATCTGACGGGACCATTCCTGGTGACCCGCGCCGCCTTGCCGGGGATGATCGAGCGCGGGGGCGGCATCTTCGTCAACACCTGCTCGATCGCGAGCTTCCTCGGCGGGCGCGGCGGCGTCGCCTACACCGCCACCAAGCACGGCATCCTCGGCCTGACGCGCGCAGTGGCGGCCACCTATGGCGACAAGGGCATCCGCTGCAACGGCATCGCGCCGGGCTCGGTCAAGACCAACATCGCGGCGGGCTCCGAACCCTCGGCGGCCGGCTGGGCGCTGCGGCAGAAGGGCCTCGCCACCCGTCCGCCCCAGGCGGACCCCGACGACATCGCGCCCACCGCGGTGTTCCTGGCTTCCGACGAGGCCCGCTACGTCAACGGGGCCTGCCTCGTCGTCGATGCCGGCTGGTCGGCCTATTGAGGCAGCAGAAAGAATGTCCGTGCTTCGCCTGCAGAATACCTACGTCGTCGCCTCCGACATGGAGCGCGTGCGCGCCTTCTACGAGGACGGCCTCGGGCTCGGCCGCAAGTTCGCCGACGGAGACCGCTGGATTCAATACGACGCCGGCGGCAGCGGCTTCGCACTGTGCGGGGCCGAGGAAGCGCCGGACGGCGCGGCCGGCATCGTGCCGGTGTTCGAGGTCGCCGACATTGAGGCGGCGGTGGCCAACCTCGCCGCCCGCGACACGCCGGTCGGCGCCATCCGCGACATGGGTTCCCATGGCCGGACGGCGATGATCCGCGACCCGGCCGGCAATCCGGTCCAGCTGTTCCAGCGCGCGGCGCGGCCGGCAGAATAAGGGCTGAAGAGCGGAAACGAACTCCGCCTGCGCGCCGGGCTCTGTTCTGCTGCGCCGATCACAAATTCCTGTCTCAATAAAACATAACAAAAATTCCCCGCGGATCCTAAATTGACAGAAGCGCGGCAGAATCTGCCGCCTACTCCGGATCCGTGGAGCCAACCGGCGCGCGAAGACGTCGGGAGACATCAAGGTCGACGGCTCCTCCGGGCTGAACACGGGGGACGACATGACGGCGCACATCAATTCGCTCGCCGGATCGGCAAGTGCCTCGGCCGAGACGCTGCAGGGCATCCTGGAGGCACTTCCGATCGGTGTGAGCTGGGCGACGCTGCCGGGGGGCATCATCCGGTTCAGCAATCGCGCCTTCGACCGGCTGTTCGGCTATCCGGCCGGGACGTTCGCGACCGCAACGCAACTGGTCGAAATGACCTACATCCACCCCGAGCAGCGCGCGCTCGCCGCCGAACTCTGGCGTCATTTCAAACCGGGGGTGAAGGCGGGCATCACCGAAATTCCCTATATCGAACTCGATATCCGGCGGGGCGACGGCGAGATCCGGACCGTTCGCCATTGCGGCGCGATCCTGCATGAACTGGATGTGGGCCTGGCGGTGTTCGAGGACATCTCCGAGCAGAAGAAGCTGAACGAGATGCTGTTCCGGTTCGCGCATCTCGATCCGCTCACCGGCCTTGCCAACCGCCGAAGCCTGCAGGACCGCTGGCAGGCGGAGATGCTCGAGGCCGGCCGACGACGGCGCATGGCGTTCCTGATGATCGATCTCGACCACTTCAAGGAGATCAACGACGGTCTCGGCCACGAGGCGGGAGACATCGTCCTGCGCACGGTGGCGCAGCGCCTGCAGGAAACGGTGCGCAAGTCCGATCTCGTGTGCCGGCTGGGCGGTGACGAATTCGGGGTCCTGCTGCCGGAGCCGGAGACGACCGCGCAGGTGGAGGACATCAGCCGGCGCATCGTCGCCGCGCTCTGGGAGCCGATCATCATCGGAGCGACGGAGGTCCGCGTCGGCGGAAGCGTCGGCGGATGCCTGTTTCCCGATCAGGCCTCCGATCTGCGTGAACTCCTGACGCGGGCCGATCAGGCGCTCTACCGGGTCAAGGCGTCCGGCAGGGGCGGCTGGGCGCTGGCCGGAACGGGGATTGGCCCGGCCGGGCAAGATCGCTAGAGCATACCCCTTTTCAGACAAGGCTATGCTCAAGCTTCTGAATCTGGAGCGATTTCTTGTCGATCTGACGATTCCATCAGATCGGAAAGCGCTCTAAGGTCCGCACCACGTTCGCCGGCGCTTCGCCGCCTGCTTCATCCGCGACAGAGATCCCGCGTGATGGCCATCGGCGTCGCAGGGGATGAGCAATCAAGCAGATCGGCAAAGGAGAGGTTCGGCCATGAAGGCGATCATCGTTCCGAAGCCGGGCGGGCTCGACCGTTTGACACTGGTCGAGCGGCCCGACCCCGGCGCCCCGGGCGCGGGGCAGATCCGCGTCCGCCTCCACGCCAGTTCGCTGAACTTCCACGACTACGGCGTCGTGGCCGGGCGCGTTCCGGCGGACGACGGCCGCATTCCGATGGCGGACGGCGCCGGAGTCGTCGAGGCGGTCGGTGCGGGCGTCACGGACTTCGCGGCCGGCGACGCGGTGGTCTCCTGCTTCTTCCCGCAATGGCGCGACGGGGAGCCAGCAGTCGCCGACTTCCTGGGAACGCCGGGCGACGGCATCGACGGCTATGCGCGCGAATATGCCGTCACCGATGCGGCGTGGTTCACGAAAGCGCCCGCCGGATGGAGCCACGAAGAGGCGTCGACCATCACCACCGCCGGCCTGACGGCGTGGCGCGCGCTGATCGTGAACGGCGGGCTGAAGGCCGGCGACAGCGTGCTGGTGCTCGGCACCGGGGGCGTCTCCATCTATGCGCTGCAGATCGCGAAGGCGATGGGCGCCCGTGTCGCCGTCACGTCCTCGTCGGACGAGAAGCTGGAGCGCGCCCGCGCGCTCGGCGCCGATTTCACCGTGAATTACCGCACCACGCCGGAATGGGGCGCGGCGGTGGCCGAGTGGACCGGTGGGGTCGGCGTCGACCATGTCGTCGAGGTCGGCGGCCCCGCCACGCTCACCCAGTCCATCACCGCCTGCCGGATCGGCGGGCACATCGCGCTGATCGGCGTGCTGACCGGGTTCGGCGGCGAGGTGCCGACCGCGTTCATGATGCTGAAGCAGCAGCGCCTGCAGGGCCTCGTCGTCGGCAGCCGCCGGCACCAGCTCGACTTCGTGCGCGCGCTGGAGGCGACCGGCATCCGTCCCGTGATCGACGCGCGCTTTCCGCTGGAGCGCATCGCGGATGCGTTCCGCCACGAGGAAGCGGGAAAGCACTTCGGCAAGATCTGCCTGACTTTCTGAGTCTGACCGACCGTCAGGCCGGTGCCTGCCAGGCGGGCGCCATCGGCAGCCGCGGAACGAGAGCGATGACACCGCAAAGACTGGAACTCGCCGGGGGCGGACTGTCCGTCGGCATCGAGCCGGCGAACGGAGGTGCGCTGACCCATTTCCGCTGTGTCGACGCCCGCGGGGCGTTCGACTGGCTTCGCCCGGCGCCGGCGTCCGGCGGTTCGCCACTCGAGGCGGCGTGCTTCCCGATGGTGCCGTTCTTCAGCCGCGTCGCGGGCGACCGGTTCGTGTTCGAGGGTCGCGAGGTGCGGCTGCCGCCGGCCGGCCACGGCTTTCGCACCGCCATCCACGGTTTCGGCTGGCTGAGCGCGTGGGAGGTGGAGGCGCTGTCGGAGACGCGGGCCGTGCTCGCCCACGACCATCGCCCGCCCCCGGACGGAGAGGTCGGCTGGCCGTGGCCCTACCGCGCGCTGCAGACGGTCGAACTCGCCGGTGGCGCAATGACGATCCGCCTCGAACTCACCAATACCGGCACGACGGCCATGCCCGCCGGGCTCGGCCTGCACCCGTTCTTTGCGGCGGACGGCGACCTGCGGGTGCGAACCGGCACCGACGCCATGATCGTGATGGACGAGCGGGGCTTTCCCGCCGGCCGCGATCCCGCCGCCGGCGCGGTGCGGATTCTCGCCGATGGCGGCCTGCTGCCGACCGGGCTCGACAACATCTTCGCGGGCTGGAGCGGTTCGGCGCTGCTCTCGCGGGAGGGACGATCCCTGCTGGTGGAGGCCGACGCACCGTTTGCGTTCCTGTGCGTCTACACCCCGCCCGGCCAGCCGTTCGCCTGCGTGGAGCCGGTGAGCCACATCACCGACGGCTTCAACGCGGAGACCGGAAGCGCCGGCCGGACCGGCGTGCGCGTCCTCGGCCCGGGCGAACGGCTGATCGCCGGCGTCCGATTCTCGCCAAAGTAGATGAGTAGATGCGACGCAATCGATAAACGCACGTCTTGGGCGGACGCGCCCGGCAATGGCGGTTTTCACCACTAGGCGCGCTTGCTATTTATCAACAATTCGAACTTACAAGTTCCGTTGATGAATCAGGCCCGATTACAAGAACACGAGCACGCATTGTCGCCTTCTTGAACCCTCCACCGGGCCCGCGCACGAGCCGCAGCACGAAGCAGAGCATGACGACGCAAATCCTCGGACATGCCGACGTTCAGCCGCGAAACAACTCGCTGAAACGCGAGTGGGTGAGAGCCTTGCTTGTCGTCGGCGCCGTTGTGGCGGATGCCGCTGCGATTTTCGTGGCGACGCTTTCGGCGGCGCTGGTTCGATACGACGACCTTGAGCAGTCGCATATCGCCGAATTCTTCCTGATCTTCACGCCGATCTATATTCTCAGCAACATCGCCCTTCACGGCTACAATCTGAGAAACCTCGAATCGTTCGGGAAATCGTCCTTCAACGCGATTTCCTCGCTCTTCATCGCGGCGAGCTTCTCGTTCGCCGCCGCCTACGCGCTGAAGGCGGGCGACCAGTTCTCGCGCCTCGAGGCGGGTTTCGCGATCAGCTTCGCATTTTTCTATGTCGGGATCGTCCGGGCATCGGGCGCGGTCGTGATGAAGCGGCTGGAGTCTGTGATCGCCGCACGGACCATCATCCTGCACGACGACGATTCCGTCGTCCCGCCGGCCGGCGCCTCGGCGATCGACGTTCGCAACAAGGACTGGGATAACGCCACCGCCGACCCGCTGAAGCTCGACGAAATCTATGGCGAACTCAGCAAGGGCGACCGCGTCGTGCTGATGTTCCGCGAGGCGGAGAGCCGCATCGCCTGGGGCCGGCTGGTGCGGATGATCGGCATCGACGGCGAACTCTACAGCCCGGAACTCGCCGCCGTGCAGCCGCTCGGGCTCGACGACCTGCACGGCGTGCCGACGCTGGTGATCTCGCGCGGTCCGCTCACCCTTGGCGAACGGCTGCTCAAGCGCGGCTTCGACATCGCGGTCGTGCTGCTGCTGGCGCCGGTGGTGGTGCCGGTGGTGGCGGTGCTGATGGTGCTGATCCGGTTCGAGTCGCCCGGCAGCCCGCTGTTCCGCCAGCCCCGGGTCGGGCGCAACAACGCGATCTATCATTGCTGCAAGCTTCGCAGCATGCGCGCCGAGACCCTCGATCATGGCGGCGCGCGTTCGACGACGCCCGACGACGACCGCATTACGCGGATTGGCCGCTTCATCCGCGCGACCAGCCTCGACGAACTGCCGCAGCTCTGGAACGTGCTGAAGGGCGAGATGAGCCTGGTCGGGCCGCGTCCCCACGCGCTGGGTTCGACGGCGGAGGGTGAACTGTTCTGGGAGGTGGTGCCGAACTACTGGTCGCGCCACGCCATGAAGCCCGGCGTGACCGGTCTTGCGCAGGTGCGTGGCCTGCGCGGCTCGACCCGCTCCCGCGCCGATATCGAGGCGCGCGTGGCCGCGGACCTCGAATATATCAACGCCTGGTCGATCTGGCGCGACATCGCGATCCTCTTCATGACGGCCCGGGTGCTGATGCACCGCAACGCCTTCTAGATCATCTCCCGCCGGGATCGCGCGATCTGAATCACGGCTCCGGTTCGCGCCCCAGGACGCCGAGGCGCCGCGACGCCGGGTGAAAGCCTGAGCCACGCGGGGTCATCGCCGCTGCAAGCAGGACATTGCGGCCGCAAGCAAGAACCTGGCTGCTGCAAGCCGGAGATCGCTGCTGCAAGCCGGATATGACGCGATCGTTCGGATGCGTTCGACCGGAACGTGTTATGATCTCGCGTCAGACGGGCGAGCGGACGGGCCCGATGTCCGTTCCGGACGGCGACCTGCCGTGAAGACGCCGCGATAGGTGCCTAACATTACGCAAAATTCACAATTCAGAAAGGTGCGCGTAAAGCCCGGTCGGGTACATATAGCGGCCGACCGAACGTGCTGGAGAGTTGCCCCGAGATGAATTCGATCCGACATCCCGCCCAGGCCGAGGCGACGCCCATGTCCGCCGCCAGCTACGATGCAAGCCGCGACGCGCAGATGGACTTGCACCGGGTGTTCGATCGCCTCGCCGCCTACATGAACACGTGCATCCTCGGACAGCCCGCGTTCGTCGACCGGCTGCTGATCGCGGTTCTCGCCGACGGCCACCTGCTGGTCGAGGGCGCGCCCGGCCTTGCCAAGACCAAGGCCATCAAGGCGCTCGCGCGCGCGATCCGCTGCGACGACCACCGCATCCAGTTCACGCCGGACCTGCTTCCCTCCGACCTGACCGGCACGGACATCTACCGTCCCGAGGACGGCAGCTTCCGCTTCCAGCAGGGCCCGATCTTCCACAACTTCATCCTCGCCGACGAAATCAACCGCGCGCCCGCCAAGGTGCAGGCCGCGCTGCTGGAGGCCATGGCCGAACGGCAGGTCACGGTCGGCGGCACGACCTACGCGCTGCCCGAGCTGTTCCTCGTCATGGCGACGCAGAACCCGATCGAACAGGAAGGCACCTATCCCCTTCCCGAGGCGCAGCTCGACCGCTTCCTGCTCCACGTCAAGATCGACTATCCCGACATGGCTGCCGAGCGGCAGATCCTGCGACTGGTGCGTGGCGAGGCCCACGGCGAGGAAGTCGCGTTCGGCCATCCCGTTCCGCAGGAAACCATCTTCGCCGCCCGCCGCGCCGCGCTCGACACCTACATGTCCGAGGCACTGGAGGAATATCTGCTCCAGTTCGTGTTCGCGACGCGCGCGCCCGAGCGCTACGGCAAGGACCTCGCCGGCATCGTCTCGTTCGGGGCGAGCCCGCGCGGCACCATCGCGCTCGACCGGTGCGTGCGCGCCCATGCCTGGCTGCGCGGCCGCGACTACGCGATCCCCGAGGACGTGCAGGCCGTCGCCAAGGACGTGCTGCGCCACCGCGTGCTGCTGACGTTCGAGGCCGAGGCCGACGGCGTCACCACCGACCGCTTCCTCGACCAGCTGCTGGCCCGCGTGCCGGTGAGCTGAACCGAACTCCCGCCGGCGCACTGCCAATCCGGCCGATCCGTGGGTGCGGGCGGGCGGCGGCGCTGGCGCCGGATCGCGTTGCGGTGCCCTCCGGCTTCCGACCTCCGGGAAGCGCGAAGCGGCGCCGCGGCAATTCGCAGGTTCGACGGCGCGGGGTCGCGTGAACCGTAGTCCGGTCCGCCGTTCAGATGTTTCGCTGCCGATGGGAAGCAGATCGATGTCCGATGTCCCGTCCGATGCCCTCCGCGGGATCGTCGCACGCCTCGATGAACTGATCGCCGCACGCCCCGACGGGGCCGCGGGCGGCTTCGCGCCGAACGGCAAGGTGCGGACCCACGAATACGGCGCCTTCCGCTCCACCTTCCACGGGCGCGGCATGGAGTTCGACGAGGCGCGGATCTACCAGCCGGGCGACGATATCCGCACCATCGACTGGCGCGTGACGGCCCGGACCGGCAAGGTCCACACCAAGCTGTTCCATGAAGAGCGCGAGCGGCCGGTGCTGATCATGGCCGATATCCGCACCGCCATGCGGTTCGGCACCCGCGCGATGTTCAAGTCCGTGCTGGCCGCCAAGGCCGCTGCGGTTCTGACCTGGGTCGCCATCGAGGGCAACGACCGCGTCGGGGGAATGGTGCTTTCGCCCCACGGCCAGCGCCAGTTCCGCCCGCAGCGAAGCCGGGCGCGCATCCTCGCCTTCGTCAAGGCCATCTCAGAGGCGACCGCCGAGGGTTTCGACGAGGAAGGCTTCGCCATCGAGCGCCCAGCGGCCGAGCCGACCCTTGCCGACGCGCTCGGGCGGCTGCGGCTGACCGCGCGGCCCGGCACGCTGGTGTTCATCGTCAGCGACTTCCACGATTTCGACGAGGCGGCCGGCCGGGAGCTGTCTCGGCTCGCGCGACACAGCCACGTCACCAACCTGCTCGTCTATGACGGCATCGAGGCCGATGCGCCGCAGCGCGGGGTCTACAGCGTCAGCGACGGCGAGGCCGTGGCGATGCTCGACGCCGACAGCGATGCGGTGCGGCAGGCCTATGCCCGTCGCTTCCGCGAGCGGCGCGAGACGATCGAGGCGCTTTGCCGCCAGCGCGGCATGGCGTTCGTGCCGCTCGTCACCGGCCAGGACCCGACCGACGTGCTGCACCCCGAACGGCTGCGCGCGGCCGGGCGCTTGCGGAGGACGGCGGCATGACGACGCCCGCGGTCGCTCCCACCCTTCCCGCCGCCGCCCCCGGCGCTGCCGCTGCTGCCGATCCCCTGGCGAGCCTGCGGGACATTCACCTGCCGGGCCCGGTGCCGTTCTGGCCGCCCGCCCCCGGCTGGTGGATGCTGGCCGGCCTCATCGTTCTCGTCGCGCTGGTGGCGGTGGCGCTCGAATGGCGCCGTCGCCGCACGCTCGGCTATCGCGCGCTGCAGGAACTCGCCGCCATCGAGAAAGACCGCGGACGCTATGCCGACAGCCGCGCCGTCGCCGAGGCCGCGGCCGTGCTGGTGCGCCGCATCGTGCTGACCCGCGGCGACGCCACCCGGGCCGCCGCGATGTCGGGCGAGAACTGGCTGGCCTTCCTCGGCAGCGGCAAGGCGGGACTGCCCTCCGAGATCGGCCGGCACCTCGCCGCGGCGCCCTATGCGCCGCCCTCCGCCGACCTCGGCATCGACCGGGATAGCTTGATCGCCGCCGTGCGGCGCTGGATACGGGGCAACGCATGACCGGGTTCGGCGCGATCCAGTTTCAATGGCTGTGGGCCTTCGCACTGCTGCCGCTGCCGCTTCTGGTGCGGTGGCTGGTGCCGGCGGCGAAGCGTGGCCGGGCCGGTGCCCTGCGCGTGCCGTTCTTCGCGGAGATCAGCCGCGACGGCGCAGCGGCGGGTGGACTGCGCCGCCGCGACTGGCTGAAACTTCTGACGATGTCGCTGATCTGGCTGCTGCTCGTCACGGCGGCCGCGCGCCCGGCCTATGTGGGCAAACCCGTGCCGATCCCGGTCTCGGGCCGCGATCTGATGATGGCCATCGACCTCTCCGGATCGATGGGACGGCAGGACTTCTCCTTCAACGACCAGGCCACCAATCGCCTCGTCGTCGTCAAGGCCGTGGCAGACGACTTCATCTCCCGCCGCAAGGGCGACCGCGTCGGGCTGATCCTGTTCTCCAGCCGCGCCTATGTGCAGACGCCGCTGACGTTCGACCGCACCGTGGTTCGGGAGCTCCTGGACGAGGCGGAAATCGGGCTGACCGGCCAGGAGACGGCGATCGGCGACGCCATCGGCCTCGCGGTGAAGACGCTGAAGGACCGGCCGGTCGACGAGCGCGTTCTCGTGCTGCTCACCGACGGGGCCAACAATTCGGGTGCGCTGCAACCGCTGCAGGCGGCCAAGCTTGCCGCGCAGGAGCACGTCAAGATCTACACCATCGGCGTCGGCGCCGATCAGATGGCCGTCGACACCGCGTTCGGCCGCCAGATCGTCAACCCGGCTGAGGACCTCGACGAGGAGACGCTCTCCAAGATCGCCGAGATGACCGGCGGCCGCTATTTCCGTGCCCGCGATATCGAGGGACTGGCGAAGATCTACCAGGAGATCGACGCCATGGAGCCGGTCTCCGGCGAGCCGCTTTATCTGCACCCCTCGGTGACGCTGTTCCAGTGGCCGCTCGGCGCAGCGCTGGTGCTGAGCTTCGGCCTCGGCACCCTGATGCTGGTGCCGAACACGTTCGGCGGACGGATTCCCGTCCCGGCCCCGGCTCCGGCGCCGCCGGCTGCGCCGGCCGTGGAAGGCGGAGAGGTGCCGCGCCCGCGCAAGGAGGGGTTCGCAGCATGATCCCGGCAGATTTCCACTTCCTGCGTCCGGAATGGCTGCTCGCGATTATTCCGGCCGTGCTGCTCGCGATCTTCGCGTGGCGCCGCGTGGGCTCGGGGCGCAGCAACTGGGCGCGCGTCGTCGACAGCCACCTGCTCAAGCACCTCGTGCTGAAGGAGAAGGCGCGCAGCCGCAAGTGGCCGGTGATCGCGCTGCTGGCCGGCTGGACGCTCGCCTCGGTCGCCGCGGCCGGCCCGGCCTGGGAACGGCTTCCCACGCCCGCGCTCGGGCGGATCGACCCGACCGTGATCGTGATGAGCCTCGCCCAATCGATGAACGCGACGGACCAGAGCCCGACACGCCTGACCCGTGCCCGCCACAAGGCTGAGGACATCCTGGCCCGCATGAAGGGCGGACAGGTCGGCCTCGTCGTGTTCGCCGACGCGCCGTTCGTGGCCGCGCCGCTGACGGAGGACAGCAAGGTCGTCTCGCAGATGATGCCGGAACTGGCAACCGACCTGATGCCCGTCCTGAACGACCGGCTGGACCTCGCGATCACCCGCGCCGCCGAGCTTCTGAAGAATGCCGGTGCAGCCTCGGGCCGCATCGTCGTGCTGACGGACAGTCTCGGCGACGAGCCGCAATATTCCATCGATGCCGCCAAGACCGCGGCTTCCGAGGGCTATGACGTCAACGTCATCGGCGTCGGAACCGCGACGGGTGCGCCGCTCGTCGCCTATGACGGCACGACGATGCGGGACAAGTCCGGCAACACCCGCATGACGCGGATGGACGAGGCGGCGCTGAAGTCGCTCGCCGTCGCCGGCCACGGGGAGTTCTCGCCGCTGACCGCCGGAGACGGCGACCTCGACAAGGTGCTGGCGCAGGCCGTGAGCCCGGTCTCCGCCAATCCACTCACCGACACCGACCTGAAGGCCGACGAGTGGCGCGACATGGGGCCGTGGCTGTTGCTGCTGCCGCTGGTGCTGGCGCCGCTGGCCTTCCGCCGCGGCTGGCTTTCGGCCATCGTGCTGGCCGCCGTGCTCTCGGCCGGCGTGCTGCCGGGCGCACTTCCGGCGGGGCGCGCATTCGCGGCGGACGAAGCGGCCGGCGCCGCGCCCACGGCCGACACCGGCGGGCAAGCCGGCGACGGCTCGCTCTTCCAGCGGCCGGGATGGAAGAACCTGTGGCAGACGCCCGACCAGCAGGGCGCGAGCGCCTTCGCCAGCGGCGACTATGCGACCGCCGCGCAGAGCTTCCAGAACCCGGCGTGGCAGGCGAGCGCGCTCTACAAGGCCGGCGAGTACGACAAGGCGGCGGGCGCGTTCCAGTCCGGCGCCAGCGCGGACTACAACAAGGGCAACGCGCTTGCCCGTGCCGGCAAGCTGGAAGACGCCATCAAATCCTATGACGCGGCGCTCGCGGCGAACCCCGGCGATGCGGACGCGAAATATAACCGTGACCTCGTCCAGAAGCTGCTGGACCAGCAGAAGCAGCAACAGCAGCAACAGGACCAGCAGAACCAGAAAAACGACGACCAGCAATCGTCCGACCAGCAGAAGGGCGGCGGCAAGGGACAGGACGGCAAGGACCAGCAGGACCAGAGCCAGGGACAGAACGGCAAGAACGACGACAAGAGCGACAAGAACCAGGATTCCGCGCAGGACCAATCCGACCAGAAGAACGGCGGCAAGGGAGCCGACGACCAGCAGCAGGCCGGCAAGGATCAGTCGCAAGACAAGTCGCAGGACAAATCCCAGGACCAGGCCGGGAACCAGCCGCAGGACCAGAAGGACCAGCCGGGCAAGGACGACCCCTCGAAGGGCGGCCAGCAGGGCGATCAGGATCAGGCCTCGCAGGGCGACCAGCAGCAGAACGCGCAGAACGGCGGCGACCAGCAGGACAAGGCCGGACAGGACAAGGCCCAGCAGGACAACGCGCAGGATCAGCAGCAGGCTGGCGACCAGCAGCAGCAGAGCGGCGGCCAGAGCCAGGGACAGGACCAGCAGCCCCAGCAGGCGGCCAGCGGAGGCGACCCGGCAGCCGACAAGGCGGCGCAGGAAAACGCCCAGTCCGAGCTGAAGAAGGCGCTGGATGAGGCCATAAACAAGAGCCGCGCCGCGCAGACGGCCCAGGCGGGCAAGCCGGCGCAACCCCAGCCCCAGCAGCAGAATCAGCAGCAGGCGGCCGTCGAAGGCACCGGCGCGATGACCGAGGAAGACCAGAACCGCGAACAGATGCTGCGCATGATCCCGGACGATCCGACCGGCCTGCTCCGGGCCCGCATCCGCAGCCACTATTCCAATCTGGGGCTGACGCAATGACCGAGACCCGCATCCCCTCCCCGGCGGCCCGCACCAAGCGCCGCTCGGCAAGCCGGCTGAAGGCGACCGTGGCCGCCGCCGCGCTCGCGACCCTGATTTCGACCGGCGCGGCCTTTGCGGCCGGCGTGAAGGCCGATGTCGACCGGTCGGAGATCGAGACCGGCGACACCCTGCAGTATGTGATCACGGTCGACGGCGCGGCGGTGGCGCGCCGGCCGGATCTGAGGCCGCTCGACAAGGATTTCGACCTGCTCGACGCGGTGCAGCAGAGCCAGACCAACATCATCAACGGCCAGAAGAGCCAGAGCCTGTCGTGGGTCATCACGCTCGCGCCCAAGCGCACGGGGACGCTGACGATCCCGTCGCTCACCGTCGGCAGCGACAAGACGCAGCCGATCGAGATCCAGGTCTCGAAACCCGATCCGAACCGCAAGGCGGAGAACCGGCAGCTTTTCCTGGAAACCGACGTCGCCAAGGGCAGCGTGTTCGCGCAGAGCGACGTGCCGATGACCGTGCGCGTGTTCGACGGCGTGGGCATCCGCAGCGGCTCGCTCAGCGAGCCGAAGGCCGACGGCGCGACCTTCACGCCCCAGGGCGAGCCGAAGTCCCGCGAGCAGACCATCGGCGGGCGCCGCTACCACGTCATCGAGCAGAACTACATCATGCGGCCGCAGCGCAGCGGCAAGATCGAGATCGGGCCGATCACGCTCGACGCCACCGTGCCCGGCCAGCGGCGCCGGCAGGCGGGGATGCCGCCGGGCATGGAGCAGTTCCTGTCCGGCAACGGCTTCGATTCCTCGATCTTCGACGACATGTTCGGCAGCGCCCGCAACGTGACGGTGCGCTCCGAGCCGGTGACGGTCGACGTGCAGGCCCGGCCGGCGGATGCCAAGGGCTGGTTCCTGCCCTCCTCCAAGGTCACGCTGACGGAGACGTGGACGCCCGCGACATCGACGGCTCGCGTCGGAGAGACGTTGACGCGCACCATCCGCCTGCAGGCCGACGGCGCCACGCCGAACCAGTTGCCGCCCATGACCGTCGCCGACGCGGACGGCGTGCGCCAGTACGAGGAAGCCAGCCGCAACGACACGACCGGCCCGTCGACGGCCGGCGCGGCGGTGCTGGAGAAGACCATTTCGGTGGTGCCGACCCGCGCCGGCCCGGTGACGCTTCCGGCGATCGACGTGCCCTGGTGGAACACCAAGACGAACCGCCAGGAAGTCGCCACCCTTCCGGCCGTGACCTTCACCGTGCAGCCCGGCGCGAACGGCGACACCGGAACGCCGGCACCTGTCGCGGCCGTGCCGGCGACACAGAGCGCCGCACCGGCGGGAACACCGCCCGCCCCTTCGCTCGAGACGCAGTCGCTTCTCGAGCGGGCACGGGACATCGCGAAGTCGCCGCTGGCGATCGGTGGCGCGGCGGTGGTGCTCGCCCTCATCGCGGCGGCGCTTCTGTGGCCGCGCCGGCGAAAGGCGGCCGGGGGCACGGCGCAGACGGACGATGCCTTCGCGCCATCCCCGGCAGCGGCACCCGACGACCTCAAGGCGGCCGCGATCGAGATCGAGGCGGCGGCGCGCGCGGACGATGCCGCCCGGACCCACCGAGCGCTTCTCGCCTGGACGCGGGCGGCCGGACGGGGCGCGCACAAGCCGCTCGCCGATCCGCTGGAGGCCATCAGGACGCGGGAACTCCGCGCCGCAGCCGAGGCCCTGGGGCGACGGCTCTACGCACCCGAAACCGCCCCGTGGGACGGGCGCGCCTTCCTCAAGGCCTTCCGCACGGAACAGGACGCCCGCCGGCCTCTGCGGCGTCCGTCCGGCGCGACGCTTGCGCCGCTCTATCCCGAGGCCGGCTGATCGCCGCAGGCCGTTCAGCGGGGCGATTCGGGCACGCCCGCCGGGCGGTCCATTGGGCGGCTGCGTCCACCGGAAGGCGCACGACGTGCAAAGGCCCGGACCGGCTCTCTCTCGCCGGTCCGGGCCTTTTCCGTTCTCACCTCTGCACGATAGAACTGGACGGCGCGCGGGATGTTCGCCCGCGGCCGTCCAGGCTTATTCGTGCCGGAAGCCGTTGGTTACGCCGTCGGCGGCGTAGCGGCCGCGGCGTGGCCTGCCAGCGCCTCGCGCAGCGCCTTTTCCTGCTCGTCGTTGAAGGACGTGCGCAGCACCGTGCCGCCGACGCCCTCGAGATCCTTCAGCACCTTGTCGGCGGTGAACTTGCGCACCAGCACGAACAGCGCGGCGTTGCCGGGCTGCAGGCTCTCGCCGATATTCTTCATAAACTTGTCGTCGATGCCGACGTCGGACAGGGCTCCGGACAGCGCGCCGGAGGCGGCGCCGATGGCCGCGCCGACCAGCGGCATCATGAAGATCAGCCCGATCAGCGCGCCCCAGAACGTGCCGGACGCCGCGCCGATGGCCGTGGTGTTGACGAGCTGGTTGAGCTTCACGTGTCCGTCGGGGCGCTTCACCGCGATCACCGCATCGCCGAGCTCGATCAGATATTCCTTCTGCAGCGCCAAAAGCCGCTGCCGGACCTCCTCCGCCTTCTCTTCGGTCGGAAACGCGATCACCACAAGATCAGCCATCTTCTCTTCCTTTGTTCGCCCCGGCGCATCTGCCGGGGCCGGCTCCGGTTCGCGCTTCATGTGAGATCCGAAGCTGCGACACCCTGATGATACCCGCTCTTCGGCCCGGGCGGCACGGATTCATTCCACGACCTCGGGAAGCGGCGGCAATCGCCCCATGCGGGGCGCGCGCGGCTTCCGCACATTCGGGAACCGCCCCAATGGCCGATTCGACCGACATCCCATGCCCGCGACAGGTGTCGGCCCCTCCGGCGCCTGGAGAAGCGAAACCGCGATGCAGACTGCCCCCGGCGCCTCGCGACAGCCTTGAGCGATCTCAACGCGACCGGGTGCGACCGCACCGCCCCGTCGCGCGCGCCAGGCGAGGCGCTCGTTTAAATCTGTAATAATTATACTTAAAGAGTAGCGTCTCAGATTTTAGATAATCCAATTTTATCTTGTGTCATATTTGCAATATTTAGGCATGATTCCGCCTTTTGTATGTGTCGCGCCTGTATTCTCAGTCGATCTTTCTATAGGGAGTGAGTCGCAAATCGTTCGCATTTGCGGCGCTTGTGCGGCGCCGCCAGAGACTTGTGAGGTCCTCCCGATGTCCCAGCCGAGATCCCTTTCCGCGGCGTTGCTGCTCTCCACGGCGATTGGTCTCGTCGTTTTCTCCTCGCAAGGCGCCGCCGCACAGGCGACTTCAGCCAGCCAGAGCGGCTCGGCGGCAAGCGGCACGACGACGGCAAGCGGAGCGGCCGGCACGACCTCCGGCAGCGCGACCGGAACGACGAGCGGCGGCGCTGCCTCGGCCAGCGGCCAGCTCGAACTCCAGCAGATCGATGTCTCGGGCAACAGCAGCCTCAACGCGCCCTACACCACGCCCGCCGCAGTCAGCACCGTCGGCCGCAATGAAATCCAGACCTTCGGAAACCAGCGCGTCGACGACGTGCTGCGCACCATTCCCGGCACGTTCACGCAGCAGAACCAGCAGAACCCCGGTGTCTCGGTCAATATCCGCGGCCTTGAAGGCTCGGGCCGCGTCAACATGATGATCGACGGCGTCCGCCAGGACTTCGGCTTCATGGGCCACAACGCCACCAACATGCTTTATGTCGATCCGGCCCTGCTCGCCGGTATCGATGTGCAGCGCGGCGCCGTCTCCACGGCCGGCGGCGCGGGCGCGCTTGCAGGCACCGCGAACTTCCGCACCCTCGGCGTCGGCGACATCATTTCCGGCGGCAAGAACTGGGGCGCACTCGGCAACCTGACCTATGGCACCAACGGCCAGGGGTGGGCGGAGATGCTGGCCGGTGCGGCGCGGCTCTCGCCGGGCGCGGCGATCGCCGCGGCCATCAGCAATCATCCGACGCAGAACTACACCAACGGCGCCGGCGACAGCGTGCCGAACACCGCGCAGAACCTGACCTCGGGCCTCGCCAAGCTCGAGTTCAACCCGACCGAGAACCAGAAGCTCAATCTCGGCGCCGTCATCTACAACAACCGGTTCGGCGCGAACTCCTATTACCAGACCGTCAATTCCAATACCGTCACCGCGAATTACGGCTGGAATCCCGAAAGCGACCTGATCAACTTCGCCCTCAACGGCTATTACAATCAGGTCAACATGGAATATGACCAGCCGATCACCTCCGGCAGCTATGCCGGCCGCAAGGTGGAGGATACCGGCTGGGGATTCGACACCTCCAACACGTCCGAGTTCCATCTTGGCGTCGTCGACATCAGCTCGACCTACGGCGGCGAGTGGTTCTACAACGACGTCAAGACCACCGAGGGCGGCGTCAACCCGGACGGCAACAGCGGTGTCGGCGGTCTGTTCTCGCAGACCAAGCTCACCTACGGCATGTTCGATTTCATCGCCGGCCTGCGCTACGACTATTACAAGCTCGACGGCAGCGGATATTCGACGAGCCAGGGCGGCTACTACGACGTCAACCAGAGCGAAGGCCGGTTCGACCCGAAGCTGACGCTCGCCGTGAACCCATGGAAGTGGCTGCAGGTCTATGGTTCGTGGGGACGTTCGTTCCGCGCGCCGACGACTTTCGAGACGCTGCTCGGCGGCAGCCACCCGGGCTCGACCACAAGCTTCACGCCCAATCCGGATCTGTCGCCTGAATACCAGCAGGGCTGGGAAGTCGGCCTGAACACGCTCTATCAGGGCATCCTTTCGCAGGATGACGTCGCCAAGTTCAAGCTCGACTACTACCAGATGGACGTCCAGGACTACATCACGGCCCAGTGCGCCATCTCGGGCCGCAGCTATTCCTGCTACTTCTACAACGTTCCCGGGACGTCGGTGGTGCGCGGCGTCGAGCTCGAGGGCGGCTACGATATCGGCTATGCCTTCACCAACTTCACCTACACCTACACCAACACCAACCTGCCTTCGCAGATGAACGGCCTCGGCATGCAGAGCTACATGCCGGACAACATCGCCAGCATCACCATCGGCACCCGGCTGTTCGACGAGAAGCTGGAGATCGGCGGACGCGGCAACTTCGTCTCGCGCAGCTATGTCGGCGACGTCAACAGCGTCGCGGCGGCCGATGACAACGGCTACTTGCCCGGCTACTCGCTGTTCGATCTCTACGCCACCTATCAGGTGACGGACAACCTGCAGCTCGGCATCAGCGGCACGAATATTCTCGACCGCGACTACACGCCTGCTCTGTCGCAGGCCGGAAACGGCCCCGGCCGGACCGTGCTGTTCACGGCCAAGGCCAAGTTCTGATCGCAACGTTCTGATCGCGACGGTCTGACAGGGTTCAAATACAGAAAGGCCCGGACGGAATGCCGTCCGGGCCTTTTCCTATTCTGCGCGTGCCGTCTCAGGCCTTGGCTTCGGTGTCCTTGCCGTAGTGGGCGAACGTCGCGGCAAAGCGGCCGTTGATATAGTCGCCCGACGAGATCGGCGGATATTTCGCCGGATGCTCGTCATCGACGCAGCTCGGCAGCGCCTCGACGACGGTGTCGTAGTTCGGCCCGAAGAAGAACGGGATCGAATAGCGCTCGCGCCCGGAGCGATTGATGGCGCGGTGAATGGTCGAGGCGAACAGGTCGTTGGTCCAGCGCGCCATCTGGTCGCCGACATTGACGACGAAGCAGCCGGGAACCGGATCGGCCGCGATCCATTCGCCGGCGGTGTTGAGAACCTGCAGGGCCGACACCGAATCCTGCGCGAGGATGGTGAAGCATTCATAGTCCGAGTGCGCGCCGATGCCGATCTGGCGGTCGTCGATCTCGCCGAACTGGGGCGGATAGTGCAGCACGCGCAGGGTCGCCAGCGGCTTGGTCACGAGCGCGTCGAAATAGTCCTCCTCAAGGTCGAGAGCGAGCGCGAACGCGTGCAGCAACCGGCCCGAAAGGGTCAGCATCGCCTTGTGGTAGGCCTCCAGCGCCGCGCGGAAATCGGGCTGGCCGGCGGGCCACTGATTGGGGCCGTAGAGCACCTTGCCGGCGACGACGTCGGGATCGTCGGCCGGGACATCGAGGGCGATGTCGAACGATTCATGCAGGTCGCCGCGCGCGGTCGGATCGGTATTCTCCTCAAGAAGCGCCGCATAGCCGCGATTGTTGCGCGACAGGGTGACGTGGTTCGCCATCTTGGCGTCGTCGTCGAGCGCGAAATAATGGTGCGCCGCAGCGAAGGTCGCATCGATCACGGCCTGCGGAACGTGATGATTCCTGATGTAGAGGAACCCGACCTCGGTGCAGGCCCTGCGAAGGTCGGCGGCAAGTTGCGCCTTCGCCGCGGCGTCGCCGGTGAACATCGGCTCCAGATCGATGATCGGAATCTGGTCGAAGCTGATCCGGTTCGGATCGAGCCCGCCGTTCTTCATGACGCGAACGCCGTTTCCGGTCTCCACGGTCTTCATTGCGATGGCTCCTCTCTGTGGCCGTTGGCGCCGAGAACGGTCTCGACGTAGTAGCGCGGTCCCTGAAAGCGGAAGCCGGCTGAGAAATAGCGCTTGCAGAACTCGACGAAGGCCGCCGTCTTCCGCGACACGAATTTCGGGCGGGTGAGGCGGATTTCGATCCGCTTCTCGTCCGATTCCCAATCGGACATGAGCGGCACCAGGTGGCCTCTCTCGCATTCGATATGGGCGAAGAACTTCGGCAGGTAGGCGATGCCTTCGCCCGCGACGGCGAAATATTTCACCGTCCAGTAGTCGTTGCTCATGAAGTCGCTGCGCGGCAGCAGGTCGACGACTTCGCCGCCGCGCTGCAGCCGCCAGGATTGCGGCCCCACGGCGTGGCGGTAGAGCACGCCGCGATGATCGGCGAGATCGCCCGGGCCGAGCGGCAGGCCGGACCGGGCGATGTAGTCGGGGCTGGCGAACAGACCGAACGTCGCCATGGACAGCGTCTGCCAGGCATGGCCGTCGTCGCCCGTTTCATCCCATGAAATGATCGCGTCGAACGACTGCAGCCGATCCGGGGTGAAGAGCACGTCCGGCGAGAAGAACACGAGGTCGAGCTTCACCAAGGGGTAGTGCTGGCGGAAGGCATAGAGCATCTGCGCATTGAAGGCGGTTCCGAACTCGCCGGTGGAGCCGATGCGCAGGGTGCCGGCGACATCGTCGCGAACCTCGGCGATGGCGGACCGGGCGCTTTCGCACGCCGCGAGGATCTGATGAGCGTGTTTCAGCAGTTCCGTGCCGGCATCCGTGAGTTCCAGCCCGCGACCCTCGCGCAGGAACAGTGCAGTGCCGAGATCGGCCTCGAGCTGCTTCAGTTTCAGGCTGAGCGACGACTTCGGCAGGCCGTGCAGTTTCGCGGCCGCGGACAGCGACCGGACCTCGGCGATTTTCGTGAACGTTTCCAAAGCATCGAGATTCATGAGGCGATCGTCCACATTTCTGGACGGAACTGGCGTAATTTTGGGCTGATTATTTTATTTGCATGAACGATCGTAGTGCGGCTTAATGCGCTGCACAAGAGGCCGCGTGAACGGCCTCGGAGGCGGCTCGGCCTCCGGAACAAAGGGGAACACTGCATGGCCTTCACCGGCTCACGGACGGTTGCGTCCACGCTTTCGCTCTGCGCGACGGCCTTCGCCGTCCTCGCCGCCACCAGCTTCGGCGCCGCGGCCTTCACCCTGGAAGGCCCGCCCAAGGTCGCCTTCATCTACGCCGCGTCGGCCCAGGACGGCGGCTGGAACGAGGCCATCGAGATCGGCCGCAAGGCGGTGGAGACCGAGCTCGGCCTTCCCGTGGCGGTGACCGAGAACATCCCCGAGGAAGCGACCAAGCTGCGCGCGGCCATCGACCTTTATGTGAAGCGCGGCTTCAACATCATCGTCGGGACGACATACGGCTACAGCGCGCCGATCGCGGAAGCCGCCAAGGCCTATCCCCACGTCGCCTTCCTGAACGCCTCCGGCACCACCAACGGCGAAAACCTCGAGAGCTTCTACGCCCGCACCTATCAGGGCTGGTATCTCGCCGGCATCGTCGCCGGAGAGGCCACGAAGACCAAGAAGGTGGGCATGCTCGCCGGCTTCCCCGTCGGCGTCGTCAACTGGGACATCAACAGCTTCGCCCGCGGCGCCCAGTCGGTCGATCCGGCCATCGAGACCGTGGCGGTCTACACCAATTCCTGGTGGGACCCGGTCAAGGAAGGCCAGGTCTCCGAAGCGATCCTCGATCAGAAGGCCGACGTGATCGCGACCGACCTCAGCGCCACCTCGGCGCTCGACGCCGCCGAGAAGCGCGGCGCCTATGCCATCGGCTACCAGCTCGACATGTCCAAGGCCGCGCCGAAGGGCATCCTGACGTCGGTGGTGTTCCGCTGGGACCGCTATCTCGTGCCCACCATCAAGAGCATCGCCGCCGGCACCTGGAAGCCGCAGGAATATGGCGCGTTCGAGGGCCTGGCGAGCGGCGTCGTGGATCTCGCGCCTTATGGCCCGAGCGTCACCGAGGAGACCAAGGCCAAGGTCGCCGCCGCCAAGCAGGCGATCATCGACGGCAAGCTCGATCCGTTCCAGGGCCCGCTCTACAAGCAGGACGGCTCGCTGGCGGTTGCCGAAGGCAAGACGATCGACGACGAAGCGCTCTGGAACATGAATTTCTTCGTCAAGGGTATTGTCGGCACGATGCCTGCATCGGCTCAGTGAGCGAGAGCGGGCGGCATTCCGCCCGCGCCCGAAGCAGGCCACGCGCACATGACCTTACCGGTTGAAGACACGACCGCCCCGCCGCGCACCCCCGTGCGCGGCGAACGGCATCCCGGTGCCGCGCCAGCGCTGGAGATGCAAGGCGTCTCCAAAGCGTTCGACGGCCGGCCGGCCCTGATTGACGCTTCGTTCAGCCTCGCCTGGGGCGAGGTCCACGCGCTCGTCGGCGAGAACGGCGCGGGCAAGTCGACGCTGATGAACGTCGCGACCGGGGTCTATGCCGCGGATTCGGGCACCGAGATCGTCGATGGCGAGGCGATCGCCATTCGTGGGCCGGGCGATGCCACGGCCGCCGGCCTCGGCATGGTTCACCAGCACTTCCGGCTTGTCGGCCGCTTCTCGGTGGCCGAGAACGTGCTGCTTGCGCTCGGCCGGGGCAGCCACGTGCGCTCGGTCGCGGAGGCGGCGGACCTCGTCGCCGCGAAGGCGGCCGAAGTCGGCCTCGGCGTCCGGCCGGATGCGATGGTCGCCAACCTCTCGGTCGCCGAACGGCAGCGCGCCGAGATCCTGAAGGTTCTCGTGCTCGGCGCGCGCATCGTCATCCTGGACGAACCGACGGCGGTGCTGACCGAAAGCGAGGCGGATGCGCTGCTCGCCTTCACCCGCCGGCTGGCCGACCAGGGCCATGCCGTGGTGTTGATCACCCACAAGCTTCGCGAAGTCGCGGCGCGCAGCGACCGCGTCACCGTGATGCGCCAGGGCCGGACCGTGCTTGCGGGCGCGCCGACGGCCGGACTCGATATCGGCGAGGTCGCGCGGCTCGCAGTCGGCTCGTCCCTCGGCGTGTCGGAGCGGCCGGGATCGACGCCCGGGCGCGAACGTCTCAGTCTCGCCTCGCTCTCGATGGTGCGGTCGGACGGCACGACGGCGCTCGACGGCCTGTCGCTCGACCTTCGGGCCGGCGAGGTGCTCGGCATCGCCGGCGTCGGCGGCAACGGACAGCAGGAACTGGTCGAATGCCTCGCCGGGCTCGCCCAGCCCGCAGCTGGCACGATGACGCTCGACGGCCGCGATATCGGGCCGCTCTCGATCCGCGCCCGCCGCCGCCTGGGACTTCGGGTCATCCCCTCCGACCGCTTCGATACCGGACTGGTCGGCCCGATGAGTGTGGCGGAGAACCTCGCCTTGACCGGCGTCGCCGAGGGCAGGTTCGGCGGGCCGCTCTTTCTCAGCCGCGCGCGGATGCGCGCCGCCGCTGAGCGCGCCATCGCCACCTTCGACATCCACGGCGCGGCGCCCGGCCGCGTCACCAGCCTGCTGTCCGGCGGCAACGCCCAGAAGGTGCTGCTCGCCCGCGAACTCGACGACGGGCTGACGGTGCTGGTCGCCCATTCGCCGGCCCGCGGCCTCGACGTGAAGGCGACGCGGGCCGTCCACGATCTCGTCAAGGCGGCGGTCGAAGCCGGCGCGGCCTGCCTTCTCATCAGCGAGGATCTGGAGGAAGTGCTGTCGCTTTCCCACCGGGTCGCGGTGATGAACCGGGGCCGGATCGCCGGCGAGATGCCGATCGAGAACGCGACCACCGAGCGCATCGGAGCCTTGATGATCGGCCATGCTTGATTCCACCGTGCTCGTCCGCCGCCAGGAGACGCCGCTCTGGCTTTCCATCGCCGCCTATGCCGGCGGTCTCATCGTCGGCCTTGCCGTCTCGGCGGCGCTGCTCGTGTTCGTCGGCGTGCCGCCCGAGGCGCTGATCGACGAATTTCTCGTCGAGACGTTCCTCACCTCCGACGGTCTCGCCCAGACGGCGACGGCCGCCATCCCGCTGATTCTGGTCGGCCTCTCGGCGACCGTGGCCATGCGCGTCAGCTTCTGGAATATCGGCGTCGAGGGCCAGCTCTGGCTGGGGGCCATCGGGGCGAGCTGGATCGCCCTCGGCAATATCGGCCCGGAAGCCGTGCGGTTGCCGTTGATGCTCGTCGCCGCGGCTGTTGCCGGCGCGGCCTGGATCGCGCTGCCGATGGTTCTGAAGATGCGCTGGAACGTCAGCGAGGTGATCTCGACGCTGCTGCTCGGCAACGTCGCGTTCCTGCTGGTTCAGCACCTGTTGTTCGGCGCCTGGCGCGATCCGGCCAACAGCTTCCCGATCTCGGCCGCGCTCGACCCGGCAGAAGAGTTTTCGCCCCTCGGATGGGGACAGGTCCACACCGGGCTCTGGCTGGCGCTCGGCGCCGGGGTCGTGGTCTGGTTCGTGCTCGAACGCACGCGGATCGGATTCTATGCCCGGGCCGTCGGCCTCAATCCCTCGGCGGCGCGCGCGACCGGCCTGCCCGTCCGGCTCACCACCAGCCTCCTCGCGCTTGCATCCGGTGCGCTCAGCGGCCTCGCCGGCGCCTCCATCGTCGCCGGTACGGAACATCGCCTGACCCAGACGCTTGGCAACGGCTATCTCTTCAGCGCCATCGTCATCGCCTTCCTGGCGCGGGCGCGGCCGGTGGCTGCCGTGGCCATCGCCTTCGTGCTCGGCGGCGTCTTCACCGCCGGCAGCGTGCTGAAGGTGTTCTACTCGATCTCCGAGGCGGTGATCGTGCTGATCCAGGGCGCGGTGCTGCTCTCCGTGCTGTCCGCCGAATTCTTCGCCACGTACCGCATCAACCGGCCGCCGAGGGGGAACGCGCAGTGACGGATTTCCTGATCGGCTGGTTCGCCATCATCCCGAGCTATGCGACGCCGCTGCTGCTCGCGAGCCTCGGGCTGATCCTGTCGGAGCGGGCGGGCGTGCTCAATCTCGGTCCGGAAGGACTGATGGCCGTGGGCGCCATGGCGGCTGCGGTCGCCGTGCTGGGCGGGCTCGACCCGTGGCTCGGCATCGCGCTTGGCGTCGGCGCGGCGATCGTGCTCTCGCTGGTGTTCGGCATCGCGGTCGTCGTGTTCCGGGCCAACCAGACGCTGGCGGGCCTTGCGATCGTCGCCATCGGCCTCGGCGTGACCGGTGCCGTCGGCCGCCCCTACGTGCAGCAGACCTTCGGCGGTATCGGCCGTTTCGGCGACGATGCGGCCGCGACCGGGCTCTGGCGGATCGTCGCCCATCAGGACCCGCTGGTGGTGGCCTCGCTGGTGCTGGTGGTCGCGCTGCGCTGGTGGCTTGCGCGAACGCGGCCGGGGCTGCGGCTGCGGGCCGTCGGCGAGGACCCCGGTACGGCCGACGTCGCCGGTGTCGACGTGCAATTGACCCAGCTCGGCGCGGTGATCGCCTGCGGCGCCCTGTGCGGGCTTGCCGGTGCGTATCTGTCCGTCGCCGCGAGCCACGTCTGGGTCGAGGGAATGATCGCCGGCCGCGGCTGGATCGCGGTGGCGCTCGTGATCTTCGCGCGCTGGGAACCGGGCCGCGCCCTGCTCGGCGCGCTGGTGTTCGGCGGCGCCGACGCGCTCGTGCCGCGTCTCCAGGCGATCGGCGCCGACGTCCCGACCTATCTCATGATGATGCTGCCCTATCTGCTGACGCTGACGGTGCTGGCGGCCTCGTCGATCCTCGGCCACAGCCGCTTCGCGGAGCCAGGTCACCTCGGCCGCGCCTATATCCGCCAGGACAAGCACTGACGGCGGCGGCGGAGAAATTCGCCGCCGCTGACGGCGAACAGACAGGTTCGGCAGGCTAAGCCCTTTCCATCGCCCTCTGGTGGGCGTTCAGGAAAGGACTTCGCAATCATGAATTTCAAGCTTCTCGCCGCTGCCGTTGCGTTCGCCGCGCTGCCGTCCATCGCGCTCGCCAGCCCGAGCTGCACCACCGAGCCGCAGTCCAAGTGGATGAGCCAGGACGCCATGAAGGCGAAGGTCGCCTCGCTCGGCTATCAGGTGAAGGTCTTCAAGATCACCGGAAGCTGCTACGAGATCTACGGCAAGACCAAAGACGGCAAGCGCGCCGAGGTCTATTTCAACCCGGTCTCCGGCGAGATCGTGAAGTCCGAGATCGACGGCTGATCGATGGCCGGCAAGGCACAGCGGTCGACGGAGGCGGCGATGCCCGCCTCCCGGCCTGCCCGGGGTCCAGAAACCACCGTCAAGGTCTGGGATCCGGTCGTGCGCCTGTTTCACTGGACGGTGGTGACCGCGTGCGTGCTGAACCTCTTCATTCTGGAAGAGGGCCACTACTGGCACCGGGTGACGGGCTATGTCGTCGCCGCGGTGCTGATCGTTCGCGTCGTGTGGGGCTTCGTCGGCACGCCCTACGCCCGGTTCGCCCAGTTCTTTCCGACGCCCTCAAAGGTCTTCGGCCAGATCGGCGACATGCTGGACGGGCGCGAGAAACGCTATATCGGCCACAATCCGCTGGCATCGGTGATGATGCTGACGCTGATGGCCCTGCTCGCCGCAACGTGCCTGACGGGCTGGATGCAGACACTCGATGCCTTCTGGGGCGAGGAGTGGCTTGAGAACGTGCATGCGATCCTTGCCAACAGTATCATGGTGCTCGCCCTCCTTCATGCGGCGGCGGCGATCTTCGAAAGCTGGCGGCACAAGGAAAATCTCGTCTGGGCGATGGTAACGGGGCGCAAGCGCGCATGAGGCTTCTGCTGATCGAGGACAGCGCGCGGCTTCGCGAACTGGTCACCGAAACGGTGCGCGAGGCCGGCTGGCGGATCGACGCCTTCGGATCGGCGGCGGAGGGACGGCTCGCCCTCGACGCCGCCGCGTTCGACCTCGTGCTGCTCGATCTCGGCCTGCCGGACGAAGACGGGCTCGACCTGCTGCGCGGCATCCGGAAGGGCGGATGCCAGATGCCCGTGCTGGTGCTGACGGCGCGCGGGGCCGTCGACGAGCGCATCGCCGGGCTGGATGCCGGTGCCGACGACTATCTCGTGAAGCCGTTCAACAACGGCGAGCTTCTGGCGCGCATCCGGGCGCTGCTGCGACGCGCCCCGTCGGTGGCGATGCCGGTGCTGGAATTCGCCGGCCTGCGCTTCGACGTGCAGGCGATGGCCGCGCGCTGCGGCGACGAGGACCTTCCGCTCGCCCCGTCCGAACGGTCGCTGCTGGAACTCCTCATGCGCAACGGCGGCAAGGTGGTGCCGAAGCGCAGGATCGAGGGGATGCTGTCGGAGTTCGGCGACGAGAAATCGGCGAACGCGGTGGAACTTGCCGTCTCGCGGCTGCGCCGCAAGCTGGAAGGCCGGCCGACGGGAACCGCTATCGAAACCATCCGCGGCGTCGGCTACCTGTTGCGGGAGGCACGCCCTTGACGGCGGCACCTCGCCCAGCCCGCAGCCGCTCGCTCGGCAGCATCGTCGCCCGGCGCATCACGATCTTCGCCGTGCTGGCGATGGTCGTGCAACTCGTGCTGGTCTTCGTCGACTGCTATCTGAACGAGAACGAGCTTTCGCGCCAGTTTCTGGAGCAGGAAACGGACCTTCTGTCCGCCGGCCTATCCGGGCAGGGAGAGGACATCTCCTACCGGCTCCCCGACGACGCGGCGGAGCGTTACGGCCGGCCCGATTCCGGGTACTTCGCGCGGATCAGGACCGATGACGGCCGCGTCCTGTTCTCGTCCCCGGACGCCGGACGCGCCGGACACTTCCTGCCGATCGACCTCACGCCACCGACCTTCTGGGTCCGGACGCTGCACCCCGGCAAACCGCTCAATCTCGCCGGCGGCCGTTCGGTCATGTTCCACGGCGAAGGAATCCTGATCGAAGTCGTGACCCTCGGCGACCCCGACGGCGTCGTGTTCGAGGTGCTGTGGCAGGAGGTGATCGAGCAGATGATCGTGCCGATGGGCATCCTCCTCGTGCTCGTGCTGGGCGGGACCACATTTTCGGTCCGCAAGGCTCTGAAGCCGGTTCACGCGGCGGCGCGGGCCGCAGAAGCCCTCGACCCGATGGATGCCCGCTCCCACCTGCAGACGGACGGCATGCCGCGCGAAGTCGCGGTGCTGGCCGAGGCGGTCAACCGTGCATTCGGCCGGGTCGGCGACCTGATCCAGTCCCAAAGGCTGCTGACCTCCGGCATCGCCCACGAGGTGCGTACGCCGCTCGCCGCGATGAAGCTCGAACTCGGGCGCATCGACCACCCGCGCGCCCGCAAGGCGGAGGCCGATCTCGACGAACTCGTCCGGTTCGTCGGCCAGATGACCAGCCTCGCCCGGCTCGACGGCTTCGACCACGGCGCGTTCCGGCCGGAAAGGCTCGATCGCCTCGCCGAGGACGTTGTCGAGACGCTGGCCCCCTGGGCCTACGACCGCGGACATTCCCTCGCGCTCGAAGGCCACGCCGCGGCGCCCTTGCCCGTTGCCGGAAGCCTGATCAGGGACGCGATCCGCAACCTCGTCGAGAACGCGGTGAAGCACACGCCGGAAGGCACCGCCATCACCGTCCGTGTCGCCGACGGCCGCGTCGACGTCTGCGACGTGCGCCCGCCGCGCTCCGCGGGGCCGGAGAGCGCACCCGGAAGCCCGGGCGCAGACGTGCGTGCCGGCGATCGCATGGGCATCGGCCTCAAGATCGTCGAGCGCATCGCCGCGCTGCACGGCGGCGCGTTCACGTTCGTGCGCACCGCCGACGGATCGACGGCGTCGTTGTCGCTCAGAACATCCACCTCGGAGAATGCGCCCGCCGACCCGGGAAATGCCGGACGAGCGACATACGGACCCGTCTACGCGGCCCGCGATGTCGTCCATACGGCCGAGCTGGAAGGAAATACTTCTCCCCGCTAACTGTCGTCGAATTGTTACAGTTTTTACTTGAATATTGACATTTTATATTTTTGATGATATCGAGCTTGGAGTATATTTATAAGAGTAGGACGATGCGCTTCCTGATTACGGGCACGGCCGGCTTCATCGGTTTTCACTTGGCCCGCCGCCTGCTCGACGAAGGGCATTTCGTCGTCGGTTTCGACGCGATGACCGACTATTACGACCGCACGCTCAAGGAAGCGCGCCACGCGGTGCTCGCCCGGTCAAACGCGTTCCACCCGGTGATCGCCCGGCTTGAGGATGCCGACGCCCTGGACCAGGCCGCGGATCGCGCGGAACCGGACGTGATCGTTCATCTCGCCGCGCAGGCGGGCGTTCGCTATTCGCTGGAGCATCCGCGCGCCTACTTCGATTCGAATCTCGAGGGTTCCTACAACGTCCTGGAGCTTGCACGCCGCACGTCGCCCCGGCACCTGCTGCTGGCGTCGACCAGTTCGGTCTACGGCGCCAACGACCGCATGCCGTTCTCCGAGAACGACAGTGCCGACTGGCCGATGACGCTTTACGCGGCCACCAAGAAGGCCGCAGAGGGGATGGCGCACTCATACGCCCATCTCTGGAAGATTCCGACGACCTGCTTCCGCTTCTTCACCGTTTACGGCCCGTGGGGCCGGCCCGACATGGCACTCTTCAAGTTCGTCGCCTCGCTTCGAACCGGCAAGCCGATCGAGATCTACGGCAACGGCGAGATGAAGCGCGACTTCACCTATATCGACGACCTGATCGAGGCGATCGTCAGGCTGATCGGCGCCGCGCCGCAGGAAGGCCGGCCGGTCGTGGCCGACGGCATCGCGGACTCGCTGTCGCCGGTCGCGCCGTGGCGCGTCGTCAACATCGCCGGTGGCCGCCCCGTCGGCCTCATGGACTTCATTGCCGCCATCGAGGCCGCGGTGGGCCAGACGCTCGCCAAGGTCATGCTGCCGATGCAGCCGGGCGACGTGCCGGCGACCTTCGCGGACCATCGCCTGCTGGAGGCGTTGACGGGATACCGGCCAGAGACGCCGGTCTCCGTCGGCGTCCGCGCCTTCGTCGACTGGTACCGCGACTACTACCGCGTGGCCGTGGGACAGGCGGTGCCGTGATACCCGCCTTCTGCCAGGGATGACGGCATCGGGAGCACGCACGCGCGTGCCACTTATCGTTGGATTAGCGATACTTTTCCCTGCGAAAATCCATTAGCTGAAATAACGTCTTGATAACCGTAATATTTTGTTGCGGTTCATCAAATAAGACGTTTGACTAAGAACGAACGTGAAGCCATTTTCGTTCTTCGGAATGAACGCTCGCGCGTGTTGAACTGTCATATCTCGTGAATGACATTCAAACGATTCTATTTCTATTGTCTTTCCCCTGGAAGGGCTGATCCAGCGGAAAGAGTTGACGTCAATTGTTTGATCGGGCCTTCCCGCCGGCATCCACGCGATACGGCGGATGGCCGGAAGGGGGCCGAATGTCCGTTGTCGATGCCGATCTGCCGTTTCCGCACGAGGCCGAAGCGTCCACGCCACACCGCCGGGCGCGGGGCGGATTGCTGTCGAACGTCCGGGTGCTGACCAAGATGCTGATGGTCGTGGGCATCCTCGGCCTTGTGGCTGCCGGCATCACGGCACTCGGGGTGCAGTCGCTGAGGAACATCAACGCGGCTGCGGAGGACATGGAGCGGCACGGCGCATTCGCGCTGGAAGCCGTCCGGCTCAATGCCGCGGTCGTCGCCCTCAACCGCGCGGAGTTCCAGGTCGCGGTCGATCCGAGCGCCAAGAACCGTGACTCCGTGGCGCGGGCGGTCGAGGCGGAGATGGCCAGCACCGACAAGATTCTCACGTCGCTGTCCGGCAGTCTCGGTGGCGACGAGGCCAAGCTCCTCAAGCAGCTCCAGAGCATCTACGGACGCTATCTGAAGGAGTTGCAGCACACGATGACGGTGGCCGCCGAAGTCGGCGACATCGAGGTGGGCGAGGAGGCAAAGCGTCTGCAAGGCGGCGCGATGCGAAGCCGGATGCTGGCCGAGACGCTGCGGGACAGGACCCGCGAGCTTTCGGCGAAACTCGCCGCGGACGTGACGACCATCTCCGAGGCGGCCCACGCGGAATATCGCCGGATCTCGCTGGTGATGATCGGCGTGGCGTCGGGCGGGATCGTGGCGGGGCTGGCGCTCGGCGTGCTCATCGCCCAGTTCGGCATCGCCCGGCCCATCGGCGCCATCGTCGCCACCCTCCAGCGCCTCGCCGCCGGCGACTTCTCCGCCGAGATCGTCGGCGATACCCGCAAGGACGAGGTCGGAGACGTCGCCCGGACCGCCATCGTCTTCCGCGAGAACGGCCTCGAGAAGGCCCGCCTCGAGCGCGACGCCGAGGAGACCAAGGCCCGCGCCGATGCCGAAAAGCGCGCCGCCATGCACGCTCTCGCCGACGGCTTCGAGGCCTCTCTCGGCGGCATCGTCACCGTCGTCTCCGCCGCCGCGACCGAGCTGGAGGCCACCGCCCAGACCATGACCGCCTCCACCGGCGAGACCTCGTCCCGCAGCGCCGTCGTCGCCGGCGCCTCGGAGCAGGCCTCCGCCAACGTCCAGACCGTCGCCGCCGCCGCCGAGGAACTCGCGAGCTCCGTCGCCGAGATCGGCCGCCAGGTCGAGGAATCCGCCCGCATGGCCCGCGAGGCCGCCGACCATGCCGGCGACACCGCCGCCAAGATGCAGACCCTCTCCGCCGCCGCCGGCGACATCGGCGCCGTCGTCGATCTCATCAGCGCCATCGCCCAGCAGACCAACCTGCTCGCCCTCAACGCCACCATCGAGGCGGCGCGGGCCGGCGATGCCGGAAAGGGCTTCGCCGTGGTCGCCGCCGAGGTCAAG